>CAINGG010000454.1 GCA_903848435.1 uncultured Actinomycetes bacterium
ACCTCCGTCTGTCCCTCGTAGAAGACGCGGTCGACGTCGACGGTGAAGCCGTCGCCACCCGACTGCGCCGAGCACTGGGGCGAGTCGTTGTAGACCTTGCGGAAGGGAGTGACGGCGTAGCGATCGCCGACCTCGGCGTCCACCTTCGTGTACATCTTGGTGCTGTACATGGTCACGGTCATCGACGTATCCGTCGTCGTAGCCGTGATGAAGACGCCGAAGGGCGTGTTGTTGCGGAACTTCATATCGAAGCCCTCCCACGCCACCGTCGCCTCGAGTCCGGGCACGTACCTTGAGATGTATATGGACTGCGCCTGCACCTCAACAGGCTCGAGTCCGGCGTAGAAAGCCGCGGACCACATCGTCGTCGTCGCCGCTGACAGGCCGCCACCGAGTGCCTTGGTGAAGATGCCGCCGGGGCCGATGACATAGCCCTCCATGTAGCCGTTCTCGGGATCGCGGTTCTCGGTTGTCTTGTTCATGGAGAAGACCTGGCCCGGCAGGAGCAGGGTCCCGTTGATGTAGGAGGCCGCGAGCGCGAGATTGTGCGCCATGTATTCGGCGTAGTTGACCTGCTGCGTGAAGCTGGAGATCTCCTCGATCACGCCCAGTTGCGCGGCCTGCTCCGTCGTCAGCTTGGGGTCGCGCACGGTCACCGGGGTGACGGTGACGCGGGCATCGCCCTCCTCGAAGAGCACGTTGCCCACGGCGGCACCGAGGACCTCGTCCGACACGCCTCGGCCCACGCGCGAGGGCACGACGACCGGCACGTTGTTGGCGTCGATCTCGAAGGTCGCGTCGTTGCCCGGCGTCCCGACCTGATTGAGCTCCTTGGACACGGAGGCGTAGAGGATCGTCCCGTCCACCTGGGGCTTGAGCTCCTCGCCCTCGACGATGTAGTGCGTGGCCTCGGCGATGGCCTCGGGGGGGACCTGCGCGGTGACGGCATCGGCCTGCACGGTGACCGGCGCAGACACGGCAATCGTCGCGGGCCCGGCCACGACCGCGGCCGCCTCGTCCGGCGAGACTGCCGACGGCGTGACGATCTCGGGCAGCGGGACGGGGTCGGTCGTCAGCAAGTAGGAGTCGGCAACCTCCTCGGTCGCCAGCGGAATATCGAGCGTGCGGCCGTCCTGTCCGGGAGTCAGCACGGGATCCATGCCCTCGTAGTGCACCGTCGGCTCGGTGATGGGCCGCGAGATGAGGTCGGCGAATGACTGCAGGCGCGCGCTCAATTGCGCCTCGTCGACAGTCACGACCGGGTCGACGGCCGTAGACCCGAAGAGCCGCAGCACCATCGACACGGGGTTGTACAGCCGCCCCTCGGCGGCGCTCACGGTCGCGACCGGGTCCAAAGACAATCCCGCGTCGGCCGGGAAGACCTCCTCGGTCGTGTCGAACGCCGAGATCGACACGGGGGCCAGGGCCCGCGGCCCGAGTTCGCGGTCGAGCGTCGCGACCGCCTCGGCCCGCGACAGCCCGCCGATCTGGACTCCCAGGACCGTGGTGTTGGCCGGAACGTCACTGGAGGAGCCCAGCAGCATGCCGAGGTAGAACACGACACTGCCGACGATGATGATCGCGGCGGCGGCCAGGGAGGCGCGTGCGGCCCCGCCACCCCGACCGGGATCGCGCTCCGACTCGGGGGGCGCCACGACGGTCACGGCCACCTCCCTGTCGATATGACTGCGCGCGGATCCTTGTCATCGTAAGCCGATGACCGGCCGACACGCGCCTTCAGCGAGCGGGGGGCGAGCCGTGTCCTGAGAAGCGAGGCCGCCGGGTCACGCGACCCCCGCGAAGAGGTCCGTCTCGCGGCCGTTGTCATCGCGCGGCCCGGCGGGTACGCCGTGCACCAGCCGGAAGTACTCGATGCCCAAGGCCTCGCTGCCAAGGTTGTTGGACAGGGCGAAGAAGTCACCGTCGACCGACACCTGGGTCGCGTGCGCGCGCAGGGCGTCCATCTTGCGATCGAGGTAGGCCTGCGCGGGCACGGCCGTGGTGACCAGGTCGTCATCCACGACGAACGGGATGTCGTCAGGATCCATGGCGGCAAAGCCCGTGGTCTCGCCCGCATCCCGCAGCATCTGGATGCCGCGGCGGACCACGTCGCGCGGGAAGGCCGTCCAGTAGACCTTGTCGACCGCCCAGGCATCGCCGAGGTCGGGGCGAAAGCTCGGTGCTGCCGCGAGCGAGACGGCGTACATCGCCACGCGATGCGCCTGGATGTGATCGGGATGGCCGTAGCCGCCGAAGTCGTCGTAGGTCACCAGCACCTGCGGGCGGACCTCGCGGATGATGGCGACGAGTTCGCTGGCAGCCTCGAGCAGGTCAGCGCGCGCGAAAGCCTCCGGCCGCTCATTGCTCGGGGTGCCGACCATGCCGGAGTCGCGGAACCGGCCCGGGCCACCGAGCAGCCGCCAGTCGGTGACACCCAGCGCGCGCATCGCGTCGGCGAGCTCGGTACGCCGATGGTCGCCAAGGCGGTCCTCTTGGTCGGCCGCCAAGTGCGCGAGGCCGGGCACGAGGATCTCGCCCTCCTCGCCGAGAGTGCAGGTCACCAGCGTGACGCTCGCCCCCTCGTGGGCGTACTTGGCCATGACGGCGCCCGTGCCGATGCTCTCGTCATCGGGATGGGCATGAACCAGGAGGAGTCGACGCTCGGGCACGGCCGACAGCGTAATGCGGCACGATGGGCCGATGGCCGATCCCCAGGATTCCTACCCGCGTCAGCGCGCCCGCACCCGAGGCTTCCGACTCGGTGCCCCACGCGCCCTGACACCGTCCCCCGATGGCGAGCGCGTGGCCTTCCTGCGATCCCGGGGCGGCACCGATCCGCTGACCTGCCTGTGGGTGCTGGACGTCACCAGCGGCACCGAGCGCTGCGTCGTGGACCCGAGCGATCTCCTCCAGGACGAGGAGACGCTTCCGCCGGAGGAACGCGCGCGCCGGGAGCGCATGCGCGAGGTCACCGGTGGAGTGACCGACTTCTCGGTCGACCAAGACGTGCGCGTGGCAGTGTTCGCACTGTCGGGCGTGCCCTACGCCGTGCGCCTCGACGATCCCGCGGCGACAGTGACCGCACTCGATGCGCCCGGACCGGTCATCGATCCACGGCCCGACCCCACGGGCACCAAGGCGGCGTTCGTCAGCGATCGAGCGCTCTACGTCGCACCGCTGGCCGGCGGTCGCGCGGCGGTGCTGTGCCGTCCGGAGAGCGACACCGTCACCTGGGGCCTGGCCGACTTCATCGGTGCAGAGGAACTCGATCGCGTGCGAGGCTACTGGTGGCTCGGTGACGGCTCCGGCCTGCTGGTCGAGCGCTTCGACGACAGTCCGGTCGCCACCTGGTGGATCGCCGACCCCGCCCATCCCGACCAGGCACCGGCCGAGCATCGCTACCCCGCCGCCGGCACCGACAACGCCGACGTGTCGCTGTGGCTGGTGCGCATCGACGACGAGGGCGAGGTCGTGCACGAGGAGATCGACTGGGACCACGCCGCCCTGCCCTACCTCGCGACCGTGTCCACGTCCCCCGGCGGCGACCCGATCGTGAGCCTGCTCTCGCGCGACCAGCGCCGTCAGGTCGTGCTGTCGATCGATTCCGAGACCGGAGCATCCACCGTCGTGCGCGAGCGCACCGACCCGGACTGGATCGACGTGCTGCCGGGCGTGCCGGCGCGCGGGTCGTCGGGAGCCCTCGTGGAGATCGTCGCCGACCGATCGGCAGATACCAATCGACTGGTTGTCGACGACGTGGCGATCACGCCGCCCGGGCTGCAGGTCGAGGCGGTCCTCGACGCCGGCGCTGACGACATCCTGGTCATCGCCGGACGCGACCCGGTGCGCAGCTCGGTGTGCCGCATCAGCCCCGACGGCGCGGTTGTCGAGCTCCTGACAGGTGGCAGCGTCGGCGCACGCCGGTCCGGGGCCCTGCTGTGCACGGCCGCCACGTCGCTGGACAGCACCGCGACCGACACGGCCGTCTGGCGCGAAGGCGAGCGCATCGCCACGGTGAGCTCCTACGCCGAGATCCCCATCATCTCGCCGCGCGTGACGATGCTGTCGGTCGGCGAGCGCGATCTGCGTACGGCCGTCCTCTTCCCCAGCGATCACGTGCCCGGATCACGCCGACTGCCGGTGATCATGTCGCCGTACGGCGGTCCGCATGCGCGCATGGCCGTCGAGACCGGGCTGATGTACGGCACCGCGCAGTGGCTGGCCGACCAGGGGTACTGCGTGGTGGTCTCCGACGGCCGCGGCACGCCCGGGCGCGGCCCGGCGTGGGATCGCACGGTGCGCGGCGACCTCGCGACTCCGGCGCTGGAGGATCAGGTGGCTGCCCTCGCGGGCGTCGCCGCGGCATATCCCGACGACGTCGACACGTCGCGCGTCGGCATCCGCGGCTGGTCATTTGGCGGCTTCCTGGCCGCACTCGGCGTACTGCGACGCCCCGATGTCTTCCATGCGGCCGTGGCGGGCGCCCCCGTCACCGACTGGCGCCTCTATGACACGGGCTACACCGAGCGCTACCTCGGCCTGCCCCAGGACGACCCGGACGCCTACGACACCTCGTCGCTCATCCCGCTGGCACCGCTGCTCACCCGGCCATTGCTCATCATCCACGGCCTGGCTGACGACAACGTGGTGGTCGCCAACACGCTGCAATTCTCCTCGGCGCTGTTGGCCGCGGGCCGGCCCCATGCGGTGCTCCCGCTGAGCGGAGTCACGCACATGACGCCGCAGGAGGCGGTCGCGGAGAACCTGCTGCGCGCGGAGGTCGACTTCTTCGCCTCGGCGCTCGGGCGCTAGATGCCCTCGTCGGTGGAGCTGGCGGAATCCAGCCGCGAGGTGCCGACACCGCCCAGGTCGGTCACCGTCTCGCTCCAGTAGCCCTGCTCCCCCGGCAGCGGCGCGGTCAGGCCCGGGTCGGGACCGTGGATCACGCCGCCCTTGAGTGGCTGTGTGATCGGGAAGTGGCACGCGACCTCGTGATCGGGGCCCATCGTGCGCATCTCGGGCACCTCGGTGCGGCAGCGGTCCTGCGCGATGAAGCAGCGCGTGTGGAAGACGCAGCCGGACGGCGGGTTGAGCGGGCTGGGCAGGTCACCGCCGAGCAGGATGCGCTCGCGCTCGGACTGCTTGCGCGGATCGGGAATCGGCACCGCCGACAGCAGCGCGTTGGTGTAGGGATGCATCGGCTCGCTGTAGAGCACCGAGCGCGGTGCCGTCTCGACGATGTGGCCGAGATACATGACGGCCACGCGGTGCGCGATCTGGCGTACGACGGCGAGGTCATGGGCGATGAAGAGGTAGGACACGTTGAAGTCCTGCTGGAGGTCCTGCAGGAGATTGAGGATCTGCGCCTGGATCGACACGTCAAGGGCCGACACCGGCTCGTCGCAGATGATGAGCTTGGGCCGCAGGGCAATGGCGCGCGCGATGCCGATGCGCTGTCGCTGGCCGCCTGAGAACTCGTTGGGGTAGCGGTTGACGTGCTCGGGGTTGAGGCCGACCCGCTCCATGATCTCCTGCACGGCATGGCGAATGCCGCCGGGCGGATCGATCTTCTGGATCTTGAACGGCGCGCCGATGATCGCCCCGACCGTGTGCCGCGGGTTCAAGGCGTTGTAGGGGTCCTGGAAGATCATCTGTGCCTGCTTGCGCACCGGCCGGAGCTGCCGGCGCGACATCCCCGCGACCTCGGTGCCATTGATGACCACGTGGCCGGCGGTGGGATCGATGAGGCGCAGGATCGCGCGGCCCGTGGTCGACTTTCCGCATCCGCTCTCGCCCTCCAGGCCCAGGGTCTCGCCGCGATCGAGTGACAGGTTCACCCCGTCGACGGCCTTGATCTGCCCGACCGTGCGCGGGAACACCCCGCGCGACTTCACCGGGAAATAGACCTTCAGGTCCTCGACCCGCAGGACCTCCTCGTGCTGGGGCGCCTCGGTCATGCACTCGCCTCCCGCGCCGCGCGACGCTGCGCGGCATCGAGGTGGCAGCGCACGAGGTGACCGGGAGTCGACTCGAGCAGCTCGGGCCGCTCCTTGGTGCAGCGGTCGTGCGGGACCTCGTCCTTGAAGGTGCAGCGCGGATTGAAGACGCAGCCTGACGGCAGGTTGATCAGCGACGGTGGATTGCCAGGGATCGGATCGAGTCGTTCCGAAAGGTCAGAGTCCAGCCGGGGCACGGAGTCGAGCAGGCCGAGCGTGTAGGGCATCTCAGGGCGGTAGTAGATGTCGTCGGTCGTGCCCATCTCGACCGCGCGGCCGGCGTACATCACGGTCACCTGGTCGGCCATGTCGGCGACGACGCCCAGATCGTGCGTGATGATCATCAAGGTGGTGCCTGTCTCGGCCTGCAGTTTGAGCATCAGCTCGGTGATCTGCGCCTGCACCGTCACATCGAGAGCGGTCGTGGGTTCGTCGGCAATGAGGAGCTGAGGCGAGTTGATGAGCGCCATGGCGATCATCACGCGCTGACGCATGCCACCGGAGAGCTGGTGGGGGTAGTCGTCGACGCGCCGGTCGGGAGCGGGGATGCCGACCTGGCGCAGGGCATCGATCGCACGCTCACGCGCCTCCGACTTGCTCACCTTGTGGTGAATGCGCACCGCCTCCATGAGCTGGTCGCCGATGCGGTAGAAGGGATGCAGGCTCGACATGGGGTCCTGGAAGATCATTGCCATCGACTCACCGCGCAGATCGCGCACCTGGTCGTCGGTCATGGCGATGAGGTTCTGCCCGTCGAGCCATACCTCACCCGTGACATCGGCGAAGTTGCGATTGAGCAGGCCCATCACGGCCTGGGCGGTCACGCTCTTGCCGGAGCCGGACTCGCCGACGATGGCGAGCGTCTTGCCCTTGTCCACGCTGAAGGACAGGCCGTCGACCGCGCGTACGACGCCGTCGTCGGTCGGGAAGCTGACGTGGAGGTCCTTGACCTCGAGGAAGGCGCTCATGTCAGCCGCACTCTGGGGTCAATGACGGCGTAGAGCAGGTCGACGACCAGGTTGGCGACGATGATGAATGACGCGGTGATGAGGGTGACGCCGACGAGGATGGGCAGATCGGGGCTGAGCACTGCCGACACGGCGAGGCTGCCGAGGCCGGGCAGGCTGAAGATCGTCTCCAGGATGATCGCCCCGCCGAGCAGGCCGGCGAAGTCGAGTCCGGCGGCCGTCACGATCGGTGTCAGCCCGGCGCGCAGCGCGTGCTTGCGGATCACGACGCTCTCGGGCAGGCCCTTGGCCCGGGCCGTGCGGATGTAGTCGTCGTTCAGCGTCTCGAGCATCTGACTTCGCGTCAGGCGCGTATAGAACGCGGCATAGAGGACCGCTAGTACGAGCCAGGGCAGGATCATCGTCTGCAGGAACTGCATCGGGTTGACCCAGGGGTTGACGTAGGACGGGAACGGCAGCAGCTGCCATCGGATGATGACGAAGTAGATGACGACGAGGCCGATGAAGAACGAGGGCAGTGAGTAGCCGATGAGCGAGGCGCCCATCGTGGTCTTGTCCTGCCAGCGGCCGCGGCGCAGTGCGCTGTAGACGCCCAGGGCCACCCCGCCGATCAGGAAGAGCACGAAGGCACCCATGGCCAGGAAGAGCGTGGCCGGCAGCCGCTCCGAGATGAGCTTGAGCACGGGCTCCTGGCGGGTAAACGAGTAGCCGAGGCACGGGGCATCGCAGACGATCGCGGCCGGCCCCTGGCCGTAGGTGCGCCCGAAGACCAGCCCGCGCAGAAAGATCCAGTACTGCTCGAGGACGGACTTGTCGAGCCCGAGTCGGATGCGGTTGGCCTCGATGGTCTCGGGCGTGCAGATCTTGCCGCAGGTCAGCCGGGCGACATCGGCGGGCAGCAGGCTGAAGAGCACGAACACGGTGAAGCTCAGCAGGAGGAGCAGGAGCAGCATGATCAGCACGCGCCTGACGACGTAGCCGGTCATGCCACCTCCCTCGACTGTGCTGGCCTTCTAGATGCCGGACGGGGGGCGGGGCCCGAGCCCCGCCCCCCAGCTCACGGCGCGGTGACTACTGAACCGCGTACATGATCGGGTACGGGTAGGACCCGTACGCCGCCCAGCTGAAGACCGGCCCCACCTTGGTGCCGGCTAGGCGCTGATCGCGGCCGAAGCGCGTGGGAACGATCCACATTTGCGCCGCGGCCTCCTTGCTCAGCTCGTGCCACATGGTGGCCTGCTTGTTGCGGTCGATCTCGATGGACGCCGCCTTGACCTTCTCGGCGAACGCGGGATCGTCCACGCGGGAGAGGTTCCAGCCCTGCACGAACAGCGGCGGGAGCACCGTCGAGGCGTTGGGCCAGTCAGCACCCCAGCCGCCCAGCATGATCTCGTTGCCGTTCTCGAACACGACGCCGTAGTACTGGCCGCGCTCGATCGGGTTGGGCTTGACGGTGATGCCCGCCTTCTTCAGCGACTCGACCCAGATGGCCGCGGCCTTGTCGCTGTCCTCGCTCTGCCCGTAGTCGAGCGTGATCTCCGTCGGGCAGTTGTTGCCCTCGGCGAGCAGCTTCTTGGCGAACTCCGGATCACCGGTGCCGGGCACGGGCTGGCCGAGCAGGCCATCCCACAGGCCCGTGGGCGCGTAGTCGATGCCGATGTTGGGCTTGACTGCACCGTCGGCGTAGGTGCCGGCAAAGGTGCCACCGGCATTCTTGATGAGCGCATCGCGGTCGAGAGCGACGCCGATGGCCTGGCGGCACTTCTGATCCGGGATCTTCTCCGCGTTGACCGCGGCGTAGATCGTGTAGGGGTCGAAGGCGTCGATACGCCGCGACTCGAACTTCGGATCCTCGAACACCACCGGCAGCGAAGCCGTCGTGAGGCCCTGAACCATGGCGTACTCATCCGCGCCGGAGCTCTGGATCACGCGCTGGTCGGCAACGGTCTCCTCGACGCCGAAGTTGACGACCCACGAATCCGGGTACGCCTTGCGGTAGGGATCGGAGTCGGCGCTCCAGTTCTCGTTGCGGACGAGAACCAGCTTGCCGCCCTTGCCCTTGGCGTACTCCTGGATCTTGTAGGGGCCGTTGGACATCGGCTTGTTGGCGTATTCCTCGCCAGCAGGCATGCCCGCAGGAACCGCGCTGAAGCCCAGCGTGACCGTGTAGTTGAAGTCAGGCACGGGCTGGTTGAGGTTGAACGTGATGGTGTTGCCATCGCACGTCACGGCCTTGTCGAAGAGCTCCTGGCCGGTGCCGTCTGACGGGCCCTTGTAGGCCGAGCTGCCGTCCTCCTCGGTCGGGATGTCGAGGTAGGTCACGGCGTAGACCGGACCGCCCTGGGCCAGGCCCATGTCGAACTGCCGCGAGGTGCCGTAGGCGACGTCAGCGCAGGTGACGGGCTTGCCGTCCTCCCACTTCATGCCGTCGCGCAGCGTGAACTGCCAGGTCTTGCCGCCATTGCTGACGGTGCCCGTGTCGGTCGCCATGTCGGGGACAAGGGTCGTGCCCTCAGCGTCTCCCGGCGCGACCTGGTAGGCCGTGAGCGAGCGCTGGATCGTCGCTCCGAGGAAGGCGAGGTCCTCACCGGTGTAGACGACCTGAGGGTCGAGGGTGAGGATCTGCTCCGCGGAGGACAGGATCGTGAGCGTGCCGCCCGCCTGGCCTTCCTGCGTGGGCGAGGCAGAACCCCCGCCGTCCGATGAACCGCCGCATGCGGCGAGGAGAAGCGCGCCGGTGGCTGCGACTGCAGCCAGCGCCACGCCCTTCCTGTGCTTCAACATGTTTCCTCCTTGTGTGGCACCTACGGTCACCGGACGTGAGCCGTTTCTCCCTCGGCCCTGACGGGTCGATCGGTGTCGATCGGGAGCGTGTGGAGGCGGCGAGTCATTTCGCCGCCTTGGGGTCGAGGGCATCGCGCACGGAGTCGCCGGCGAGGTTGAAGGCCACGACGACGATCACGAGCACGGTGCCCGGGATGAAGAGATACGAAGGGACGAGCGTGAAGTACTGCACCGACTCCGACAGCATCGCGCCGAACGACGGCTCGGGCGGCAGGACACCCACGCCGAGGAACGACAGGGCAGCCTCCACCGCGATGTAGGTCGGCAGCAGCAGGGTCG
>CAINGG010000455.1 GCA_903848435.1 uncultured Actinomycetes bacterium
CCATGTAGGACATCGGCTGCGCGGTGAGAAGCCGGTCATCGGGCGTCAGGCGCGGGAAGCCAGTCACCAGGCTGGTGGCGAGGTAGAGCCAGTAGTGATGTGAGAGCAGGCAGCCCTTGGGGTGGCCGGTCGTCCCCGAGGTGAACTGCACGTTGGCCAGGGAGTCGGGTGTGGGCGAGGGGGGTGCCCCCACGTTGGGAGAGTCCGTCGTCAGTTCGGCGACGTCGATGACCGGCACCTGGACCGGCGCGATGAGCTCGGCTAGCGCGGGAGTGGCGATCAGTGCCTTCGCGCGCGACTTGTCGAGGATCCACGCCGCGTCGTCATGGCGGCTCTTGACGCCGATCGGCACCATGGCGGCGCCAAGGCTGGCGAGGGCGAGCCAGGCGAGCGCGAACTCCGGGCGGTTGTGCAGCATGACGGCGACTCGATCGCCGGCCGTGATGCCGTGCGCGTGCAGTTGCCTGGCTGTTCGCTCCACGCTGTTGGCCACTTCGGCGAAGGTGAGGCTCGCCGACGCATGGGGCTCGGGGCCGTCGCGCAGGTCGAAGACCCAGGCCGTGCGGTCGGGCCAGCGTTGCGCTGCGCGGCGTACCGCCTCGTCGAGGGTGCGCGGGAAGTCGGTCATGCGGGTCAGCGCGAGCGGAAGCTCTCGGCCGCGGCGGCGTTCTCGCCGGAGTCGAGTGTGTCGAGCGCGGCGTCGACCTCGGCATCGAGGGCCTGGCTGACCGTCGACTGCATGCCCTCGTCGAGAAGTCGCTTGGCCAGGCGCAGCGCGACAGGTGGCTTGGCAGCGAGCTCGCCGGCGATGTGGAAGGCGGCGTTCTCATGTGCGCCCATGGGCACCACCCGCGTCACGAGACCGAGATCAAAGGCGCGATCCGCGTCGAAGCGCTCGCCGAGCAGGGCGAGTTCCTTGGCGCGCATGATGCCCACCATCCGCGGCAGAAGCGCGGAGATGGCGTTGGTGCCGCTCAGCCCGACGTCGACCTCGGGGAATCCGAAGATGGCGTCCTGTGACGCGATGACCAGGTCGCAGCCGAGAGCGAACTCCGCGCCCGCGCCCAAGGCGTAGCCCTGGACGGCGGCGATTACCGGGCCCGGGAAGGACATCGTGCGACGCGTGACGTCCTGCAGGCGCTGCAATCGTGCGCGTGCTTCGTCGCGCGTCTCCTCGATGGGTGGTTCTTTCAGGTCCCAGCCGGCGCAGAACGCCGTGCCGTTGCCGGCGAGCACGATGACGCGCACCCCATCGGCGTCAGCACGGTCGAAGCCATCGAGGATGCCATCGATGAGCTCGGGCGTCACAGCGTTGAGCCGCCGCGGGCGATTGAGCCGGATGCAGCCGAGGCCCTCGGCGGGCGAGGAGTACTCGACGGTCACGGTGCGAGGCTACCGGGCGGGGTGCCTCAGCCGTACCAGGCCAGCGGGCAGCGCACCTCGGTCTGCGGCACCTTGAGCTTGGTGAGGTACTTCGTGATCGGAGTATTGATGCAGGAGCCGATGCGGCCGTAGATGATGTGGTGCGTGCCGCCGTAGCGCACGAGGCCGGCTCCGGGGAACG
>CAINGG010000456.1 GCA_903848435.1 uncultured Actinomycetes bacterium
ACCAACCATGCCGAGGGTCGCCGAGTGACCGCAGAGGCCCTGGGTGAGCGCTTCGCCTACGTCGACTGGATCCGTCCGGGCTTCGAACTCAGCCGCATCGTCGGCGATCTCGCCGACTACGACGGCGTCGTGCTCGCACACCACGGCCTGGTGACGTGGGGAAGCACGACCGATGAGTGCTGGGAGGCGACCAGGCGCACGGTCGACGCGGCCGCGGCCTACGTGTCGGCCCACCGCATCGCCGCGGGCCCTCCGCCGGTGCATGCCGACCTTGCCGACGACGAGATCGAGCGTCTGCTCCTGCGCCTGCGTGGCCGCCTGGGACGCAAGATCCTGCGCATAGACGAGCGCCTGCGTGCGGTGGCCGATCACCCCCGTGTCGACGAGATCGTGGCGGGTGGTGTCTCGAGCGCCGATCACATGCTGCGCATCAAGCCGCGCTCTCTGATCGTGCGCTCCGCCGACGAGGCACCTGCTGCGGTGGATGCCTACGCCGCTGACTACGAGGCCTATGTCGCCCGACAGGCCCACCTGATGCCCGAGGGCTACCACGGCCACGAGCCGCTTCCCCGAGTGATGCTGGTGCCAGGCGTGGGTGCGATTACTGCGGCGGCATCGGCCGGTGACGCGCGCGTACTCGCTGATATCGCGCTGCACACGCATACTGTGGCGGCGGACGTGGTGGATTCGTTCGGGCCGCCCGAGCCGCTCGACGAGGCCGCTACCTTTGCCTTCGACTACTGGCCGATGGAGCTGTACAAGTTGACCCTCAAGCCTGCATCCGCACCGTTCGCCGGATTCGTGTGCATCGTGACCGGTGCCGCGTCGGGGATCGGGCGCGGTATCGCGCTAGAGCTCGGTCGGCTGGGCGCGTCCCTTGTGCTCGCGGACCTGGATGGTCCGGGCGTCGAGGCGTCGGCGGCCGACATCGGCCAGGTGGGTTCCGTGCCCGAGATCGTGGTGGGTGATCAGTCGGACGAAGACGTGGTCCGCGCCACCGTGCGCGCGGCGGTCCGCACCTTCGGCGGCCTCGATGGCGTCGTCGTGAACGCCGGCATCGGCGTGACCGGCACGCTCGAGGAACTCTCGCTTGAGCAATGGGAGCGCGCTCAGCGCATCAACCTCACCTCGGGCTTCCTCCTGACGCGCGAGGCACTGAAGGTGCTGCGCGAGCAGGAGCGTGGCGGGTCGCTCGTCTACGTCGCCAGCAAGAACGCCTTCGGGCCCGGTGCAGGCTTCGGTGCCTACTCCGTCTCGAAGGCTGGGATGGTGCAACTCATGCGCATCGCCGCACTCGAGGGCGGCCCGATCGGCGTACGCGCCAACGCCGTCAACCCCGACGCTGTCTTCGACAACTCGCGCCTGTGGGACGACGGCCTGCGCGAGGAGCGGGCTGCCGCCCACGGCATCCGCCCGGACGAACTCGAGGACTTCTACGCCGCCCGCAACATCCTCAAGCGCCACGTGACGACGGCCGACGTAGCGGCGTCCGTGGCCTTCCTGCTCTCCGATGCTTCATCGCGGACCACCGGTGCGGTCATTCCCGTCGACGGCGGTGTCGCCGGAGCGTTCCCCCGCTAAACGACCTGTTGGCCCTCGCTTTCTCGTTGTGAGCAAGCAAGGGCTAGTTACGTTGCCCGCTAAGTGTCCCTTGCCTGCTCACTGCATCGACGATGACGGGTGTCGCGGTATCCACAGGAGCGCGGTTCCCCTGGCATCGGAAGGCGTGAGCTGGCGACGATCCGGCCATGCCGAGGTCGGAGGTTCGGGACACAGCAGCACTGCTCCGTGCGGCCTTCGGCGAGCGATCCTTCACCACTGGTGAAGCGGCGGAGTGCGGAGTGCCTATCCATCGGCTCAAGTCTGCGGTTCGGGCGGGTGCCGTGGTGCGGTTGCGTCGCGGCGTCCTTCGGGTCGAGGAGGCCACTCGACCGGTGGATGGGCTGGCGCCGCTCATCCTCGCCCGGATTGCCGACCGGGTCGCGGCCCTGCACGAGCGGGAGGTCCCGGCGGCGATCGGTGCCGTGGCCGCCGTGAAGATGTGGGAGATCCCCACCTGGCAAGTGGCCGACCCTGCGATCCCAACCCTCTTCGTTCCGCGCTCATCCCTGGCTCGCCGCGGGATCCAGGGCGGCGTACGCATCATCCCTCGCGATCTCGACCCAGGCAGGGTGGTTGTCGGCCCCTGCGGATTGCCCATGACAGATCCGCTGCTGAGTGCGGTACACGTCGGTGCGCACTCAGACTTGACCCTTGTCGGGCGACTGATCGTGCTTCATGGCGGACTGCGGCGGCAACTGGAGTGGGAGCGCGGCGGCCTCAAGCGCTTGGACGGTCGTGTCTTAGCCGACCTGACAGCCGATCCCACCTGTCGACAGAGCGTGCTCGAGGATGC
>CAINGG010000457.1 GCA_903848435.1 uncultured Actinomycetes bacterium
CGCGGTGGCGCTCGTCGAGGGCGACCAATCGGCGCGAGGCGTCGAGGACGTCGACGACGCGCGCCTGCTGCGGCTCGACGTAGCGCACGGCGTGGGCGAGGACGGACGTAATGCGCTGCTCGCGCGCCCACCCGAGCGCGCGCGCTGCCGTCGCGGTGGCGAGCGGGCCGCTCGGCGCACGGTGACTCACGACCTCGATATGCAGCCGATCGCCGAACACCTCGCGCCACGGGCCGATGAGCGCATCGGCGAGGTCGGGGCGACGGCGTGCGAGTGCCTCGACCACCGGTGATGCCGGCCCGAGCAGGGCAACGACACCGTCGGAATGCGCGGCAACCTGCTCGAACGTCGCGGCGACCGCGCGCGCATCACCGCGCGCATCACCGCGCGTATCACCGCGCGCATCATCACCACGCCCCGCGTGCACGGCGGTGAGCAGTCGGCACAGCGATGCCCAGCCGCGCTTGTCGCGGGCGAGGAAGACGGCGCGTGGATGGCGGGGGTCCACCCACGCGCCGCCCCTCAGGGGGGTGCCAGGGGGATGGCGCACCCCCTCGTCCGGAGGCAGGACGTGTGGGAGGTCCAGGGCGAGGTCGACGCCCAGGACCGGGGCGATGCCGGCTGCGGCGCAGGCGCGCACGAAGCGCACCGCGCCGTAGACGCCATCGCGATCGGTGAGCGCGAGCACGCGCTGGCCGTGCTCGGCTGCACGCGCGACGAGTGCGTCTGGCATCGAGGCGCCGTAGCGCAGCGAGTATGCCGATGCCACGTGAAGGTGGGCGAAGTCCACGGCACGCGCCTCACCCCGTTGCCGGCAGGGACTGCTGCCGGTCGATGTGCAACAACGCGCACACCTGGTCGTGGAAGGTCTCAGCATCGCGCAGCAGGTCGTCGGCTTCACGTTGCGTGACAACCGGCAGCCCGGCTTCGGCAGCCGCGCGCTTCGTCGCACTCGCAGCAAAGAACGTCGACCACTCGGTGAACTCCGGTGCGACAACCGGCAGCACCGACCAGACGCTGCGCAGCCGCGACCGACTCTTGGCTGGCTGCGCACGCGCGGCCAGCACCGCGGCCGCCGAGCGCAGGGCGGACAGGTGCGCGCGCGCATAGCGCTCGGCTGGAGTCTCGGCGATGACAGCCTCAGCGATGCCGCGCTGGGCGGCGGTCAGCAGGTCGGCGGTAGCGGTAGCCATGGCGTCTCCTCTCTCAGGCCACCCGGCACAGCGACCAGCGGCCGGCTGAGCAGGACAGGTCGTAGATCCCGGATCGCTGGCCGCTGGAGGCCTCGATCCGCCAGGTGTGGGTGTCGTCGTCCGGCTCAGCCGGGGCCCGCCACCAGGGCGTGCCGGTGACCCAGTGCCCCAGCACGTCGGCCACGACGTACGCTCGCCCCTCCCAGGTGAAGCGGCGGGGAACCGGGCCGGACATGGGCATCTCCTCGGGTATTCGAACAGGTGTTCGAACAGTAGACCGAGGGTCCGACAGCCGTCAAGGGGCTGGAACTAGCAGTAGTCCGACTCCCCCAGGGCCTTGGCCTCGATGGCCGCCTTGGAGGCGGGGAAGAGGTCGATCCAGCACACAGCGATGCCCTCATAGGCACCCACGTTGGGGCCGGTCAGGAATGACGGATCGGAGAGAGCGGCCTCATTGAGCTGGCGGGGGTCGTAGACGCCAAAGTCGACGAAGTAGTTCGGGCCACCCGACGGGATACAAAGCGGACGGCCGACCTCGCAGTTCGTGGCACCGACAGCAGTGGCGAGGACGTCGCCGGCCTTGACCCATACCGGCGTCACGTTCGTGCCCTGCGTGTCCATATCGCGCACGGGAACATTCGCGACAGCTGCTGCCATCGCCGGAGATAGTTGCCCGTCACGAAGATGATCGAAGCCCCACATCACACCGCACTCGGTGAAGAAGCTCAAGATCACCTGGTCATTACCCGGCGTGAACGCCTCCCGGTATCGCGCAGCCGTGTAGAGCCATCCGTCTGCCGGCGCGTAGATCACCTGCCGACCGTCGGCATCGGATTCCGAGTAGCGGATGTGGGAATGAGGCTTGTATCCGGAATCCCCCTGGTGGCCAGGGCGAACAATGCCAGTGACGTCGTCCAGGTCGAAGGGCAGGCGCGTAAACAGGGTGGAGAGATCCTTCGGACATGGCGGGGCCGGAGCCACTTGCTTCCAGCCATCCGCCCAGGTGCCCCACCACATGTACGGCGCCTGAGGCGGAGTGGGCGAGGGACCCCCGCCCTTCTTTACCGTCCAGACCAGCCGCCCCTTGCGATTCTTCTTGCACACCAGCGTGCGGCCCTGTGCGTCGGTGGCCTCCTGGCCCGCGACCTTGCACGGCTTACCCGCCACGGCCGACGCGGCATGCGCGCCCTGACCGACGACCGTCAGCAGGCCGGCAATCAGGCCGACCGAGAGGATGACTCCCCCGACATGCACCCCGCGCATGAGCAAAAGGTAGACCGAGCCAGCCCTGCCATGCATGACGATCCAGGCCTAGCAGTAGTCCGAGGTCCCCTCGGCCCTGGCCTCGATGGCCGCCTTGGAGGCAGGGAAGAGGTCGATCCAGCACAGCCCGATGCCCTTCAGCGACCCCACGTTGGGGCCGGCCAGGAACGACGGGTCGGAGCGGGCAGCCTCATTGAGCTGGCGGGGGTCGTAGACACCGAAGTCGACGAAGAGATTGGGGCCCGGTCCCGTGCAGCCCACCGCGACCGCGACGTCGCAACTCGTGATGCCGACCGCCGTGGCGAGGATGTCGCCCGCTTTGACCCGCACCGGCGTGATGAACCTGGTCTGCGAGTCCTCGCGCATCGGGACACCCTTGATGGCCTCGGCCATTGCTGGTGACAGGTGGCCTTGGCGCAGATGATCGAAACGCCACATCACGCCGCAGTCGACGAAGAAGTCCAGGATGACCTGGTCGTTGCCCGGCGTGTAGGACTCCCGATACAACCCAGCTGCGTAGACCCATCCGTCGGCGGGCGCGTAGATGACCTGTCGGCTATTGACTACCGCGTCCGGTTGACCTGCCACATCAGGCGGCATGAAGCGCACATGCCCGTGCGGCTTGTATCCCGAATGCGGATTGAGATAGCCCGGACGCACGATTGAGGGCACGTCATCCAGGTCGAAGGGCAGGCGCGTGAACAGCGTCGATAGGTCAGCCGGGCACGGCGGTGGCGAGCCCACCTTCTTCCAGCCATCCGCCCAGGTGCCCCACCACTGGTACGGCGGACCGGCCGGAGTGGGCGAGGGACCGCCACCCTTCTTCACCGTCCAGACGAGCTTGCCCTTGCGGTTCTTCTGGCACACCAGCGTGCGGCCCTGCGCGTCAGTGGCCTCTTGGCCCGACACCTTGCACGGCTTGCCCGCCACGGCAGACGCGGCACTGGCCCCGGGGACGGCAACGCCAAGGGCGCCAGCCACCAGGCCGGCCGTCAGCAGGACTCCCCCGATATGCGCCAGACGCA
>CAINGG010000458.1 GCA_903848435.1 uncultured Actinomycetes bacterium
GTGCTGACATGGCGTACCTCCGCGGGGAGCGTCACCGAGGCCTGCAGGCGATGGAGGATGCAAACGCCGTCTGTGGACGACCTGGCCCTGCGGGAGCTGTGGAGGCGAGCGTGGTCAGTCGGTCCTCTGACGCGCCGTGCCGCCGGCAGTGAACCCTTAACTGGATTGGGCAGGCGGTGAGTGCATACCGGGGCCATCAGCAACCCCCGGCAAACTCCACGACAGGCGGTGGTGCGGAGTGGGACCCCAGCGGGCCAGGGCATCGAGGTGCTCCGGGCTGGCGTAGCCCTTGTTGCCCGCCCACCCGTAGGCCGGGTAGTGGTCGTGCCAGCGCACCATCTGCTGATCGCGGGTCACCTTGGCCAGGATGCTCGCAGCCGCCACCGCCGCGCAGGTGGCATCGCCAGAGACGAGCGTCTCGACGCGCACTCCGGGGCACGCCCGGCGCAGCCAGTTGTGGTTGCCGTCGAGCAGTACGACGTCAGGTCGTGCGCCCACGGAGTTGAGTGCGCGAACGGCCGCGAGCGCGAGAGCACCGATGATGCCGACGGCGTCGATTTCCTGCGAGGAGGCCATGCCCACCCCGCTCTGCCGGGCCCAGGCCCTGATGCGGGGGGCCAGCGCCTGGCGCTCGGCGGCCGGGCAGGCCTTGCTGTCACGAACGCCGCGCGGGGCGGACGGGGTGTCGATGTCGATGACGACGACACCGACAGCGACCGGTCCGGCGAGCGCGCCGCGACCCACCTCGTCGATGGCCGCGAGCGTCGCCGGGGCGCCGACCGAGCGCAGGATCTTGCGCTCGTGGCGCAGGGTCGGCGCCGAGCTCACGACGCCGGCTTCGGCTCGGGGATGGTGTCGAATGCCGCGGGTGCCCCGAGCGTGCGCGGGGGCCACAGGCGCATGAGGATCCGTCCCGCGATATCCGATCGGGCGATGGCCCCGCTGTTGTCGGAGAGGTGGTAGCGCGAATCGCGCGCAGACGCGCGGTTGTCACCGAGCACGAAGTAGCTATCAGCGGGGACGACGACATCGAAGGCGACCTGGTCGGTGGCAGTCGCCTCGGGCAGGTAGGACTCGTCGAGGGCCTCGCCATTGATGACCAGCCTCCCCTGCGAGTCGCAGCACTTGATGCGGTCACCGCCGACCGCGATGACGCGCATCACGACGTCTGCGGTGCGCATCGGCGCGAGGCCGAGGACCGCGAAGGCCGTCGCAAGGCCCGACTCGGGTGCCGAGTCGATCTCCTGCCAGCCGCCGGGGTCGGCGAACGCGACGACGTCACCACGTGCGGGCGCTGCGAGCGCGAAAGGCCCCCGAGCCAGCAGCACACGATCACCCGCGCTGAGCGTCGGCGACATGGCGTCGCCGGGGACGTAGACGGGCTGCGCGATGACGAGGCGCACGAGGATGCTGGCCGCTAGCGCGATGCCGAGGATGATGCCGCCCTCGCGTGCGATGCGCAGGGCCCACCACCGCGCGTCGCGAGTCGGCCGGGGGGCCGCATGCCGGCCCCGGGGGCGCGGCGCAGGGGCGACCGTGGCTGTTGCCGAGTCGTCGTCGCGACCGGGGGCCAGCGTCTCGTCCACGCCTAGGGTTCCGCTGTGGAGGAGACGAGCGCCGGCTGCTCGAAGGTCGCGGGGATCTCCAGCACCTGCGCGTTGCTGAACGGCCAGACCACGACGAAGGCGCGGCCGATGACCTTATCGACGGGCACGAATCCGCCACCCGGATCGCCCATGTGCGCGCGCGAGTCGGCCGAGGCAGACCGGTGGTCGCCCATCACCCACAGGTGTCCCTCCGGCACGAGCACATCGAAAGGCTGCTTGCTGGGCGGGTTGTTGCGATATAGGTAGGGCTCCTCGTCGAGAGGAACGCCGTTGACGGTGATGCGGCCGTCGGCGTCGCAGCACACGACCCGATCGCCGCCAACCCCGATGACGCGCTTGATGAAGTCGGTATCACGCGGCGGGGCCAGGCCGACGATTTCGCCGAGGCCGCGGGTGATGAGCTGCACGAGCGATGGCTCGGGCTGAACAACGTCGCCGAAGACGAAGGAGCCGGTGCCGTCGAACACGATGATGTCGCCGCGCTCCACGGGTCGCAGGTGATAGACGACCTTGTTGACCAGCACGCGATCGCCCACCTGCAGGGTGTCCTCCATCGACCCCGAGGGGATGTAGAACGCCTGGACGAGGAAGGACTTGACAAGGAAGGCGACCAGGAAGGCGCCGATGATGAGAAGCGGGAACTCCAGCCAGCCGGGAATGCGCGGACGCTTCGTCTGCCCAGCCATGGCGACCTCCGGCCCTTCCGACGCATCAACGCCGGAGGGGGTTCCGTCGCCGGGTCGGCTGTCGCTCATGGGATTGCGAGCCTAGCGCTCGGAGCGCGCCGGTCGGGTCCTACTCGCCGGTGGCGGGAGTGGCGTCGCGGCGTTCCTTGATCTTCGCCGCCTTGCCGCGCAGATCGCGCAGGTAGTACAGCTTGGCGCGCCGTACGTCGCCGCGGGAGACCAGCTCGATCTTGTCGACGATCGGCGTGTGCACGGGGAAGGTGCGCTCGACACCGACGCCGTAGGACACCTTGCGAACCGTGAAGGTCTCACGGACACCGTCGCCCTGACGACCGATCACCACGCCCTGGAATACCTGGATGCGGGTCTTGTTGCCTTCCACGACCTTGACGTGCACCTTGACGGTGTCGCCTGCTCGGAAGTCCGGAACATCGGACTTCAGGGAGAGGGCATCGAGATCATCGAGCGTCTGCATGGCGGTGTCGCTTCCTGCCGGCGCCACAGGTCGCCCGCGGTCGAGCCACCCGGAGGTGGCGCGGCTCCGCACCCGATTGGGGCCGGAGGGCCGCTCCCTAGTGGCCCTCCCCCTGTGGCGGGCGGGCCCCGCTAACGGCGGGAACGGCCTGTAAAGTGTGCCACAGCCGGCCCGAACGCCGAACCGCGGGTGTCCGCTGGCCGGACACGACCGCGAGGCGCCAGCGGGTCACGCTGTGGCGTGCGCCGAGCGCTCCAGGATCTCGGCCGCCGCGCGTCGGGCGGAGTCGAACGCGCCCTGGACCCAGCCGGGCCACGGCGAGGTCGCCTCGCCCGCCAAGTGGATGCGGCCCTGCGGTGCGGCGATCACCTCGCGCAGTCCGCTCTGCCCTGGACGGAACCACGCGCCGCCGCCACGTGCGTAGGGCTCGGTATCCCAGCAGAGGGAGACCCCGCCCTCGAGGTTGTCGAGCAGTCCAGGCAGGAGCGGCTCGAGCCGTTGGGCGGTGTAGGAATGGAGACCGTTGAGGTCGAGCGCTCGCTCGTGGTCGTGCAGCGGGAGCTCGTCAGGCCATGCATCCTGCCCCCACGGATGAGACTCGACATCGCGACTCATGCTGCGCAGCGTGTGGCCCATGTCAGGTCGATCGAACGCGATGACGCGGCGCAGAGCCCGGCCATGCCGGCCTCGATGACGACGACCGGGGCGCCTGATCGGACGTCCGGCAGCGGTTGCACCGTGCGCACCGCGTCAGCCTTCCAGCAGATCCGGTCTCATGTCGGCCGTGCGCCGCTCGGCCTGCTCACGCCGCCATGCAGCGATGCGCGCGTGGTCGCCTGACAGCAGCACGTCCGGCACGGAGTGACCGCGCCACTCGGGGGGCCGGGTGTAGACGGGACCCTCGACGAGCGATTCCATCGCTCCGGGCGCGAAGGAGTCATTAGTGATGCTCTCCTCATTGCCGACGACGCCGGGCAGCAGCCGAGTCACGGCTTCGACGATGGCGAGCGCCGCGACCTCGCCGCCGGCGAGCACGTAGTCGCCGATCGAGACGGGTGCGACCTCGATGCGCTGGGCATAGTCCTCGGCGACCCGCGCATCGATGCCCTCGTAGCGACCGCACGCGATGACGAGTCCGGGGCGCGCAGCCCACTGCCCGGCCATGGATTGCGTGAACGGCCGGCCCGACGGAGTCGGAATGACCAGCAGCGGATCGACATGCAGGGGCAGCACCGCATCGAGCGCCTCGCCCCACGGCTCGGGCCGCATCACCATGCCGGGGCCGCCGCCGTAGGGCTCGTCGTCGACGGTGCGGTGACGGTCGTGGGTGTGGGACCGCAGATCGTGGACGTGAATGTCGAGCAGTCCCTGCTCGCGTGCCTTGCCGACGAGCGACAGGTCAAGGGGTGCGAGGTAGTCGGGGAAGATCGTGATGACGTCGATCCTCATGGTCGGTCCTCGATGTCGAGCAGCCCCTCCGGCGGCCGCACGATCACGCGGCCCGCGTCGAGGTCCACCTCGGGCACGATCTCGCTGACGAAGGGGACGAGGATCTCGCGGTCGTCCGCCGCGCGCACGGCCAGGACATCCTGCGCGGGCAGGTGAAGCACCTCGGCGACCGTGCCGATCGGATCGCCGTCCTCGGTGACAACATTGAGGCCGAGCAGGTCGTCGTCGTAGTACTCGTCGGGATCCTCGGGCCGCTCCCCCGGTACACGCTCGACCTCGAGCAGGAGTCCGGTCAGGCCCTCGGCCGCCGTACGGTCGTCGATGTCCTGGAAGTGCAGGCACAGGCGATTGCCGTGCGGGCGCACGGATTCGATGAAGAGGACGCGATCGCTATCGGCGACGAGCA
>CAINGG010000459.1 GCA_903848435.1 uncultured Actinomycetes bacterium
ACACCGTTAACGGCGATATCGAGCAGATCGTGCCCATCGTTCGGCAGGCGGTCGAGCTGGGTGCCGACATCATCAAGGCGGACCCCACCGACGACCCATCGATGTATCACGAGGTCATTCGCACGGCATCCGGCATCCCGGTTCTGATTCGCGGCGGGGGCAAGGTTTCGGACGAGGAGATTTTCCGGCGTACCGAGGAGCTGCTGCGCCAGGGAGCGGCCGGGCTCGTCTACGGCCGCAACATCATCCAGCACGACAATCCGGCTGGCATGACGCGCGCGCTCATGGCGATGCTGCACGACGGGGCCGATGCCGCTCAGGCGATGGCGGTCCTGCGCTCGTCATGAGCGACGTGCGCATCGGCATCATCGGCGGCGGCCTCATGGGCCGCGAGCTGGTCGGAGTCTGCGGCCGGTGGGATCTCCTGATCGACCATCCGGTCAGGCCCCGGGTAGTCGCGGTTGCCGATCCGGCTCCGGGAGCGCGCGGTTGGTTCGAGCGCGTCCCCAGCGTCACGACCCTCACCGACGACTGGCGTGCGTTAGTCGAGTCCGATGACATCGACGTGCTCTACATCGCGGTGCCGCATGACCTGCACGAGGAGATCTACACGGCGGCGGCGCGCGCTGGCCGCGACTACCTGGCGGAGAAGCCCTTCGGCATCGACCTTGCGGCGGCCGAGCGCATCGTGGCAGCCATCGATGCGTCTGACGCGTTCGTCCGCGTCTCGAGCGAGTTCCCCTTCTATCCCGGTGCCCAACGCGCCTATGCCTACGCCGCTTCGGGGGCCCTGGGCGACATCCTTGACGTGCGATCGGGTTTTTGGCACTCCTCCGACCTCAATCGGGCCAAGCCCATCAACTGGAAGCGCCGGTCAGCCACCTGCGGCGCCATCGGCGTGATGGGGGACCTCGGACTTCACGTCGCCCACCTGCCCCTGCGACTTGGGTGGCAGCCGTCGTCCGTCTACGGTCGCCTCGACGACGTCGTCACCGAGCGGCCGGGGCCCGACGGGTCTGCCGTGCCGTGCGACACGTGGGACAACGCCCTTCTGGTCTGCGATACGCACCCCCGGTCAGGGGGACGGGACTTCACCATGCTGTGGGAGACAAGGCGCATTGCCCCCGGCCACTCCAACACGTGGTACATCGATGCCGTAGGAATGGACGGCGGGGTGCAGTTCAGCACGCGCCAGCCCACGCTGCTGAGGCGATTCCGCGTGGCTGGCGGCGAGCAGGCGTGGGAGGAGACCCAGCCTGGCAATGTCTCCTCCTGGCCGGTGGTCTCGGGCGCGATCTTCGAGTTCGGGTTCGGTGATGCGCTGCTGCAGATGTGGGCGTCCTACCTCGCCGAGCGCGTGGGTGCGCTAGGCGATCGATTCGGCACTGCCACGCCAGCCGAGGCCCTGGAGTCCCATCGCGTCTTTGCTGCCGCCCTACGCTCCTGGCAGACGCAGGCTCCTGCACGCCCCTGACGCTGCGAATCCCTGCCGGGCGCGTGGATGGCGTGCTTGGATGAACGCGGAAGGGGGTAGCCGTGGGCCAGTACGTCAGTCCCGACGACATGCCGCCTGCCAAGGTCAAGCGGCTCCCCAAGGAGTTCTACGAGGAGACCCTTTTCGCCCTGCAGGCGCAGCTCGTGGAGATGCAGGAGTGGGTCAAGGCGTCTGGCTCGCGGATCGTCGTGGTGTTCGAGGGCCGCGATGCCGCAGGCAAGGGATCGACGATCAAGCGAGTCGCCGAGTACCTCAACCCGCGCGTTGCGCGCATCGTGGCGCTGCCGACACCGACGGAGCGACAGAAGACCCAGTGGTACTTCCAGCGCTACGTCGAGCAACTGCCCGCCGCCGGCGAGATCGTGCTCTTCGACCGATCCTGGTACAACCGCGCGGGAGTCGAGAAGGTGATGGGCTTTTGCACTCCGGAGGAGTACCGAAGATTCCTGCGCCAGGCGCCCATCTTCGAGCGCATGCTGATCGAGGACGGCATCTTCTTGCGCAAGTACTGGTTCAGCGTGAGCAATCACGAGCAGGAGAAGCGATTCGCTTCGCGACTCAATGACCCCATGCGCCAGTGGAAACTTTCGCCGATGGACTTCGAATCCATCATGAGGTGGGAGGACTACTCGCGAGCCAAGGACGAGATGATGGTGCATACCGACACCGACGAGTCGCCGTGGTTCGATGTCGAGGCTGACGACAAGCGCAAGGCGCGCATCAACATGATTCACCACCTGCTGTCATCGATCCCCTTCGAGCCGGTCAAGCGCCAGCCACTCACCCTCCCCAAGCGGCCCAAGGGGCACGGCTACCAGCGACCGCCACGCGACCTCAGCCGCTTCGTGCCCGACTATGCGGGCGAGCTGCTGACCACCGTGCGCGAGGCCGGCGACGCCGGCCCGGCGGGGAAGAAGAAGGGCAAGAAGCGCAGCGAGGACTAGCTGCTAGTGGCTAGTTGCCCTCGCCACGCAGTTGCGCGTTGAGGATGGCTCCGATCAGCACGGCATACCCGGAGAAGTACACCGTCAGCATCAAGATGATGGCGCTGGACAAGGCGCCGTAAACCGCGTCGTAGGACCCTGCGTAGGTGACGAAGATGCCGAAGCCCACGAAGACGGCCACGGTGCCGATAGCCCCGAAGGCGGCGCCCGGGAAGTAGGAGAGGCGGCTGTGGATGCGGCCGGTCGAGAATCGGAAGAGCGCGGCCAGGGCCAGCATCAGTACCACGATGCCGACGACCGCATTGATGGTGAGGAGGATCGTGCGCCACGCGCCGCTTTGCGAGCCGGCGTAGGACACCAGCAGTGCCGTCCCGACGGTGAGGGCCGCGGTGACCAGCATTCCGGCCGTCGCGCCGACAAACGCACGTCCGCGCGCAATGACGTAGCTTTGCGGTGGCAGTCCGTAGGCCATCCGAGTCCCGCGCGCGAAGTTGTAGTAGCCCGCTGAGGTCGACCACAGCACGACCACGAGCGACACGGCAAAGCCCACGGAGAGGGCGGAAGGCCGGGTCTGGGCGGCAGCCTCGATCTGGCGCAGGACCACACCGCCCAGGCTGTTGGGGCTGGCCTTATCGAGTTCGTTCAGGGTGCTGGCGATCTCTGCGGGGCTGAGCACCAGGCCGAGGATCATGACGACGGCGATGAGCGCCGGGAATATCGCAATGACGAACCAGAAGGCGATGCCTGCGGCGCTCAGCCCGATCCGCTCGGCGCTCTGGGCCCGCACAACACGCTGCACGAGGTCGGTGACATCCCTGGCGCGTGGATGGGAGGCGAGGTAGCCGGCTAGCCGATCACGGGCCCGTGTGACGAAGGCCGGGGGCATCGATCAGCCCGTGGCAGTGAAGATGACTGCGATGACGAAGGCCACGATGCCCAGATAGACCATGGTGACGCCGATCGCGGCGATTCGCAGGGGCGCGCGCTCGTCGCTGATGGCGATACGCCAGAAGTGCGTGAACACCTTCGAGAACGGAGTCGCCTCACGAGCGGGGTTGCCCGAGGGATCCCGCTGCGCCCAGTAGGAGCGCTCGCTCGACATCCCGTACAGGGCGAAGAGCAGGCCGAAGAGGGCGAGGAAGATCCCGATGAACCAAAACGTCATGGCGGCGATGGACACGGCGCAACCCTATCGGCGCAGGAGCCCGGCGACGGATCGACCCATCGCGGCATAGGCCTGGGCCGTGGGGTGCAGTGAGTCCTGGGCATCTCCGGATAGGGGAGTGACGAACCACGGGGTGGAGGAGCACAGGGAATGCCGATCGACGACCCGCGGCCAGTCGACATAGCTCGCGTCGGTGCCGCGTGCGGCTGCCGCGATCGTCGCGTCGAGTTCGGACTGCAGGGCCAGGATGGCTCGGATCTCTGCCTCGTCGAGGAAGCCTCCGAGGGCTGATCGCATGCACGCGCCCGCACCGGAAAGCAGTCGCGGGTAGCCCGCGAGAACGATGCGGGCACCGGGAGCCTGTGCGCTCGCCGTGTCCACGATCTGGCGCAGGCCCTGGCCGATGGCCGGCAAGCCCGCACGCGACTCGGCCACGCGGTCCAGGCAGTCAGTGCGGAAAGGTGCGAGACACGCGAAGGCGATGGAGGAGAAACCCGCGTCGTTGCCGCCCACTTGGACGAGCACGGTGGCCGCGTCCGGGCGCACGCGCGCCGCTTGCTCGAGCACCTCGGGGATCCGCGCCCCCGGGCACGACTCGTCGGTCAGCGTGCGAGCCGTGCGGCGCGTGGCGTCGGCGGCGTACGAAAGCTCGGATCGACGGCACCCGTCGATCACGGAGTAGTCGCCCGCCCCCACGCCGGCCATGTAGGAGTCGCCGATGGCGACGACGATCGGCTGCTCGGCCTGGGCCGGGGCGGGTCCCAGTGCTGCTGCCGTCGCCAGGACGGCGGCGGCAGAGGCGATGATGGCGCGGAGCACCCTGACACGGTATCCGCCGAGCAGTACCGTGGCGCGGTGGAGAGTTCCCGCTTCGGCGCGCCCGTGGAGATCGTGGCCGGCAGCACGCCGGTGCGCATCTCCAGCCCCGACCGGCCCATGTGGCGTGAGGGCGATGACCTCATCACCAAGATCGACCTGGCCCGCTACTACGCGGCGGTGTCCACGCCCTTGCTCCACGCCCTGCGTGATCGACCGACGACGCTGCAGCGCTGGCCCGATGGCGTGCTCGTCGATGGTGAGTTCGGGGAGAGCTTCTACAACAAGCACCTGCCCAGGGGTGCGCCCGACTACGTCGACTCGGTCGAGATCACGTTCCCGTCCGGCCGCACTGGGGTGCAGGTGTGCCCGACCAATGAGGCAACCATCCTGTGGGCGGCCAACCTCGGCTGCGTCACGTTTCATCCCTGGCCGGTGCGCCGTGCCGATATCGATCGCCCCGATGAGTTGCGGCTGGATCTCGACCCGCAACCGGGTCGCGACTTCGCCGACGCGGTCGAAGCGGCGCTCGCACTTCGAGACATGCTGGCGAACCTTGGGGCCGATCCCTACGTCAAGACGAGCGGTGGCCGCGGAGTCCATGTCTTCGTCGCGATCGAACCCCGCTGGGAGTTCCTCGACGTGCGGCATGCGGCCATTGCCCTGGGGAGGGAACTCGAGCGCGCGCTGCCAGACCTCGTCACCACCGCCTGGTGGAAGGAAGAGCGGGGGTCGCGAGTCTTCGTGGACTACAACCAGATGGCCCGCGACCGCACGATGGCATCGGCATGGTCCCTGCGAGCTCGACCGGGGGCGCCTGTGTCCATGCCGGTGACATGGGATCGGCTGCCCACCGTGCTTCCCGCGGCCTTCAGCCTGCGCAGCGTTCCGGACCTTTACGCGGCGGATGGGGATCCGTGGGCCTCCCTCGGCACCGAAGCCTTCGACATCGCCCCACTGCTGGACATGTGGCGGGCCGACATCGACGATCGCGGCCTGGGGGAGATGCCCTT
Organism: uncultured Actinomycetes bacterium; assembly: GCA_903848435.1. GTDB lineage: Bacteria > Actinomycetota > Actinomycetes > S36-B12 > S36-B12 > Mxb001. The sequence continues at coordinate 5,434 of CAINGG010000459.1, forward strand.
CCCGCCCGACTATCCCAAGATGCCGGGGGAGCCGCCGAGGGTGCAGCCGAGCCGAGCGCGCACGTGACTGACTGAATGGCCTGCGCTGGTACGTTGGGACTGCCGTCCCGAACGGGCCAGCGGCGCCCTCCCCATCGGCACTGTCTTGCCGCCTCGTGGGGGCCTGCCTCGCGTCAACGACAATTAGCTCACTACTCGGGAGCGATCTGCATGACCACGGCTTTCGGCTCGGTCATGAACTCCCGGCTGAAGTTGCCGCCTTCGCGCCCCACGCCTGAGTCACCGAAGCCGCCGAAGGGCGCGCGCAGGTCGCGGATGAAGAAGCAATTGACCCACACGGTGCCGGCGTTCAGTTTCGCGGCCAGGCGGTGGGCACGCGACAGGTTCTCGGTGAACACCATCGCGTTGAGTCCGTAGCGGGTGTCGTTCGCCAGTGCGAGGGCCTCGGCCTCGGTGTCGAAGACGGTGGCGACGGTGACGGGTCCGAAGATCTCCTCCTTGACCACGCGTGCGTCCTGCGGGGCGTCGGTAATGATCGTGGGCTTCACGCTCCAGCCCTCACCAAGGCCGCCGGTGAGGATCTGTCCGCCGCCGAGCGCCTCGGCACCGAGGTAGCCCTGCACCTTGGTGAAGTGCTCCTGGCTCGCGAGCGCGGCGGAGAATTGCGTCGCCGGATCCTTGGGATCGCCCATGACAAGCGCCTCGGCCGCCTTCTTGTAGCGCAGCATGAACTCTTCGTAGATGCCGCGCTGCACGTAGAGGCGGCTGCCGGCGAGGCACACCTGGCCGGCATTGCGGAAGATCGCCTCCACCGCCCAGTAGACGGCGTTGTCGAGATCGGCGTCATCGAAGACGATGTTGGCGCCCTTGCCCCCGAGCTCGAGGCTCACGGGCGTGAGATTGCGGGCCGCGACCGCGCTGATGATCTTGCCGGTGCCGGATTCCCCGGTGAAGGTGATGCGGTCGACGTCGGGGCTCTCGGTCAGCGCCGAGCCCGCGGAGTCGGGGCCGTAGCCGTGGACGACGTTCAAGACCCCGGGTGGGAACCCTGCCTCGATCGCCAGGCGCCCGATGATCGTGGCTGATACGGGGGTGTCCTCGGCCGGCTTCCACACGACGGTGTTGCCCCAGGCGAGGGCGGGCATCACCTTCCACGTGCCGAGCATGAGCGGGAAGTTCCATGGGGAGATGGCGGCGACGACGCCCACGGGCTCCCAGCGCGTGTAGGCATGGTGGCCGGAGTCCATCGGCAGGGCATCGCCAGTGGACATGCGCGCGTGGTCGGCGAAGAAACGCACGTTGAGGACGGATCGAGCAACATCGTGGCGGGACTGGGTGATGGGCTTGCCCATGTCGCGGGTGTCGGCCATCGCGAGTTCGTCGGCGTGCTCCTCCATGAGGTCAGCGAGCCGGTGCATGAGCTGCTGGCGCTTCTCGTAGCCCATCGACGGCCAGGGGCCGTTGTCGAAGGCGTTGCGTGCCGCGGCAACGGCACGGTCGGCGTCGGCCTTGCCTCCGAGCGCAATCGACGCCCAGGGAAGGCGCGTGTAGGGGTCGATGTCGTCCATCGTGGCGCCGTCGAGCGAGGGCACCTCCTGGCCGTCGATGATGTGGCCGAAGAACTCCATGTGCGCCCCTTCCGCGAGCCCGCGAAATCGTCCCATGCGGGCCGCAGCCGGGGCCACGGCCCCGTTCCGGCGACCGGGATGCTGCTGGCGTGGCAGAGGGGGCCGGCCTCTGGCCGACCCCCTCGACAAGCCGCTGGAACTAGGACTGCGGGATCGCTGCCTCCAGCGCGGCACGGGCGGCCTCGACCGCTGCCAGCGCGTTGTCACGCGCGGTCGTCATGGCCGCCGCGAAGGCCTCGCGCGCCGAGGTCGTCGCAGCCTTGAACGCGTCAATGGCCGCGCGTCGTTCCTCCTGCGTCGTAGCCGCCGCCATCGCGGCCTTGAACTGCTCGCGTGCCGGATCCGTCGCCGCCTTGAGGGCGCTCTTTGCCGAGATAAGGGCAGTGCGAAGACCCTGCTCTGTCGCCGCTATCGCCGCGCGGTACGCCGTGACTGCGCCGACCTGATCGGCCGGAAGCGTCGCCGTGTCGTAGGCCAGGAGTGCCGCTGCCAATGCGGCCGCATGCGCCGAGATCGCTGCGTCCTTGGCGGCCGCGTCACCATCAGCAGCTTCGAGGGCGGCGCGAAGCGTCTCTCGTGCAGATTCGCGTGCCGCCTTCAATGCCGCGGTTGCTTCGGGTGTGCTGGTGCGGTCGACGTGCGATTCGAGCCAGCGATCAGTGCCGTGACCTTGCTGCCCATGGCCGCCGTGCCCTGGGCGAGACCCCTGGGACTGGCCGGGCCGATCGTGGGCGGCTGCCGGTGCGGCAGTGGCGGCCACAACACCGGTACCGAGAAGAAGTGCGGCTGCAGCAGCAGCCACCGGGCGACGGATCCTCATGGGCCCTCCCTGGTCGGGCGACCGGGCCGACGTGACCCGAGTCGTTCTCCAGCGAGATTGGCACGCGCCGACGCCTGGACGCGCGGCTCACAGGGCCTTCCCAGCGTTCCCTTACGGGACTCTGACACTCCGCTGAGAACCGCCTTGCACGGAGCCTCGGCGCCTCCTGGCGGCGATCCGGTCGCCAGGCGCGAGCGACACGCCCCGAGGTGCCCGCCACTGCCCATGGGGCGTGCCATAGTCGCGCCATGCAGATGTATGGGTTCTTCAGCGTCCTGGGCGTGGGCATCGTCATCGGCCTCATCGCCCGCATTCTGGTCCCGAGCATGCAGCCGATCGGCTGCATCATGACCATCCTGTGCGGCATCGTCGGCGCCGGCATCGGACTGTGGATCGGCGCGTCCTTCCTCGGCCAGGACTGGGGCTTCAGCTGGCTCACGTTCCTGGTTCAGATCCTGGTGGCCGTCATCCTCGTCGCGATCGTGGCCGCTCTCTTCCGACGAAGTTCCGCCTAGCCCCTCGGGGCGCTCTCGAGCGACAGGCCGTGACGCTCCAGCGCTGCGTTGAGTGCACGCGCTAGGTCGTCGACCGTGTGGGCGTTGCGCAGGGCCGCGTCGTCGAGAAGCATGACCATGCCCTCATCGGTCTCGGCGACCACGCATGGCTCCTGACCCTTTGTCATGGCCGCAACGGCCGGGTCCCGCTCGTTGCGGTGAACGACCTCAAAGGGCACCGGGAGCGAGTCGACGTAGGCATCCCACTCCCGTCGGCGACGTACGGGGGAGTGGGTGATGTCGCAGAGGGAGCAGTGCCGCCCCCGGGCCTTGCCCAGGAGGTAGGCGACCTCCCCGCGCAGGCCGCCGTCCGCGTCGTAGACGCCGACCAGACGCACGAGTTCGGTCACCCCTTCAGGCTAGGCGCAGCGGCCCGAGCGCGCGCGTGGAAGGATCCCGCCGTGGTTGCCATGACTCGCTCGCTGGAGCACCTCGCCTGGACCAACGACAAGCTCTTCGCCGAACTCGCCGCGCTTCCCGCCGAAGCACTCGCCGCGCAGTACGCGCCCGACGCCTGGCCCGTGGGTCGCCTGGCGATGCACATCGTCAACGGAGCCGAGTGGTACTGCTACTGCCTGGCGGGCATGCCCTGGACCGACCTGGTGTTGCCCACGGGGCCCGCGGACCTGGAAGTCCTGCGCACGCGGCTGGCCGAGCTCGACGCGGTACTGATTGCTCAGGCCGACCTGCCGGATGAACTCGTGGAGTTCCAGGACGAGGACGAGCGCGGGCCGTATGCGCGGACCGCGTTGCGCTCGACGATCCTGGCGCAGGCCTGCCTTCACGCTGCCGAGCACCGGGCGCAGATCGCGTGCGCATTGGAGATCAACGGCTTCGCCGGTATCACGCTCGACGACTATGACGTCTGGGCCTTCGCCGAGCAGGAGTGAGAGCCACTAGATCGGGTGGGCGATACAGGATTTGAACCTGTGACCTCTTCCGTGTCAAGGAAGCGCGCTAGCCCCTGCGCCAATCGCCCGTAGGTGTTGCTCCGAGGTGGAGACGGGATTTGAACCCGTGTAGAGGGATTTGCAGTCCCTTGCCTCGCCTCTCGGCCACTCCACCAGAGGTCCTGGGGTGAGGACCTTCGAGCGGACGACGGGACTCGAACCCGCGACCCTCACCTTGGCAAGGTGATGCGCTACCAACTGCGCTACGTCCGCGTAGGCGGCAAGCCGCCAAGCCCCACGACGATAGCCGACCGGCCGAATCTCGCTCAACGCGGCCCGGCAGGGCCAGGATAGGTCCATGCGCGTGCGGGCAGGTGCGGCGTCAGCCCATGTCGGGGGCCTCGTCGGCATCGATCTTCAGGAGGTGACGGACGACGTCGCATCCCTTGACCACGGTGGTCGATGGGCCGTTGCCCTGCCGTACGACGGCCCTGCTGTGCTGGCGCGCTTCGGTCGCTGGGAGGTGGGAGCGGCGTCCGATGTCGAGGGACCCTGGTGCGGGCCCCAGGACTGGACCACGTCGCTCGATCGTGGAGAGTACATCGACGCCGTGGACGAAGTCCGTTCACGAATCGCCGCGGGCGATGTCTACCAGGCCAACATCTGCCGGGTCATGGCGTCGCTGATGCCCGATCCGAAGGCACGCGACATCGGGGGACTTCACGCGCTCCTGTCCGAGGGCAACCCCGCTCCCTTCGCGGGGATGCTGCGGCTCCCCGATCACGACGTGCACATCGCCTGTGCCTCACCGGAACTCTTCCTGCGCCGCGCGCACAACGTGGTGGAGTCCGGTCCCATCAAGGGCACCGGGCGGACTCCTGCGGATCTGACCGCGAAGGACGAGGCCGAAAACGTCATGATCGTCGACCTCGTGCGCAACGACCTGTCGCGCGTGTGCCTGCCGGGCACCGTGACGGTCCCCGCCCTGATGTCGGTCGAGGAGCATCCGGGGCTCGTGCACCTGGTGTCGACGGTGCGCGGCGAGCTCGTGCCCGGTGCCGGCTGGGCTGACATCATCGGCGCCGCCTTCCCGCCCGGCTCTGTCACGGGAGCGCCCAAGATCGCCGCGCTTCAGATCATCGATGGCCTCGAGACGGCTTCCCGCGAGTTCTACTGCGGCGCCTTCGGTTGGGTGGATGCCGACCAGGGGACCGCGGAGCTGGCCGTGGCGATCCGAACCTTCTGGCGGCGAGGCGACGTGCTGAGATTCGGCACCGGTGCCGGGATCACCTGGGGCTCCGACGCGGCGGCGGAGTGGGCCGAGACTGAGCTCAAGGCCGCCCGCCTCGTCGCGCTGGCGGCGGGTACGACGTTCCCGGCGACCGTCGCGGCCTCTGCCATGCTGCGGCCGGGAGGTGGGACGTGAAGTACTGGGTGTCGGAGCGTGGTGGTCTCGTCGATCTCGACCACGCCACGGTCTCGGTGCTCGACCACGGATTCACCGTCGCCGACGGCGTCTTCGAGACGCTGAAGGTCGTGGACGGCGTGCCCTTCGCACTGACCCGGCACCTGGATCGCCTCGACCGATCGGCGGAGCGCATCGGCCTGCCGGCACCCGCGCGCGAGGGGGTTCGCGTCGCAGCGCTGGCCACCGCCGAGGCAAACGCCCGCGCCATCGGGCCGCTGGCGCGGATGCGCATCACCTACACGGCCGGCGTCGCCCCGCTCGGCAGCGATCGCGGCGACGCCGAGCCCACGCTCGTGGTCGCAACCGCGCCGACGCACCCCTGGCCGGAGTCCGCGGCCGTGATCACCGTGCCTTGGCCGCGCAATGACCGCAGTCCGCTCGTCGGCGTCAAGTCGACGTCGTACATGGAGAACGTCCTCGCACTGGCCGAGGCCCATCGGCACGGCGCGGGGGAGGCGCTGATGCCCGACACCGTCGGGCGACTGTGCGAGGGCACCGGCTCCAACGTCTTCCTCGTGGTCGATGGCGAGCTCATCACGCCGACGCTGGCGACCGGCTGCCTCCCGGGTGTCACGCGGGCGCTGGTGCTGGAGTGGAGCGATGCCCGTGAGCGAGACGTGCCCATCGGGGCGCTGGCCGAGGCCGAGGAGGTGTTCTTGACCTCCTCCACGCGAGACGTGCAGCCGGTGCATCGGTGCGATGACGTCTCCTACGCCGCGCCCGGGCCCGTCACCCGTGCGGTCCAGGCCGAGTTCCGTGCGCGCGCGGCGGCATCACCGGATCCCTGACGTGCCGGCCCGCCGGTTTGTCGCCTAGCGGAGCGATTCCGGCGCCTCAGACGCGGTTCCAGGCGACAAATCGCGTGTGGCCGTTCCGCGTTACCGTGGAGGGGTGAGCGAGTCGCGCCGCGAGGACGATGACCAGGACCGCCGCGACGATGGTGACGGCGAGCCGGAGAGCCGCCTCGAGCGCTTCGAGGAGGAGGCAGAGGAGGCTGCCGAGCGACTGGTCGAGGGCTACGAGGAGGCCATCGACCGTGTCCTGCCTCCGCACCTGCGGGCGCGTGCCTGGGCTCAACGGCGGCGTTCCACGCACGTCATCTGGCAGGCCGTGGTGCTGCTGCTCGGCTTCGGGCTCGTCATCGCGGGCATCGCGATGCTGGTACTGCCAGGTCCGGGCTGGGCGACCATCATCTTGGGCCTCATCGTCCTGGCCTCGGAATACGCGTGGGCCCGGCGCCTACTGGATCCTGTGCGCCGCTGGGCGAAGAAGGCGGCTGATGCCGCACTGGATCCGCGCGTGCGCACGCGTAACTTGATCATCGGCAGCGCCGTCGTCGCTGTCCTGGTCGCTGGCGGGGCGTGGTACCTGCTGGCCTTCGGATTCACTCTCCAGCCGGTGACGGACCTGCTCCCGTGGTGAGTGACCGCTGCGGTAGTCTCGCTCTTCACGACGAGCGCCTGCGGGCGCACGGGCGATTAGCTCAGTGGTAGAGCACTCGCTTCACACGCGAGGGGTCA
>CAINGG010000460.1 GCA_903848435.1 uncultured Actinomycetes bacterium
CCTCCCCGCTGCGCTCTCCGTCGCATTACCCACGCGCAACCCCGACCACAGGCGGGTGAGGCGACCCGAGTAGACGTAGTGAAGGGAAACCGTGTAGTTCGACGGCAGGTTCGACAGTGTGAGGTTGGGGTTGTTCACCCGGGTCGGAAGCGTGAACGTCCACCAGTCAACGTCGCTGTCGATGTCGAGGAGCTCGTCGGTCACCCCTGACGCCGGAAGTGGCGTGGCTGCTGCCTGGCTGTCACCCGCAGCATCCGGACGCGCGGGAGTCGCGAAGGGGATGACCGGGCTCGGCAGGGATGAGCGCAGCGTTCCCTGGGTGATCGCCGAGACGGAGTACGACGTACCACCCGCGAGGTTCGTGATGGTGCACGTCGTCGCCGTCGCCGGGGCAGTGCATCCCTTGGCGCCACCGTCGAGGACGACGTTCACGCTGACCGCGCCGCTACCGGCCGGCAGGGGATCCCACTGGACGACCGCGCGATTCCACCACGTGCTCGACGCGCGCACGTTGGTGGGCGCCGGCGGGCTGGGCAATTCGCCACCCAGTGCGGCGATTGCTGCGATCGGGTCGATGAGCCCAGAACCGAATTCGTCGTCACGGCCCTTCGGGCCCAGGTCTTCGGCGGTCTCGACCAGGAGGCCGCCGGGATTCACGCTCATGCCCACCGCTCGCGCGCGCTGCAGTGCGAGCGCCGCTGCACCCGCCACGTGCGGGGTGGCCATGGACGTGCCGTTCTTGGACGCATAGCCCCCGCCGGGGATCGTGGAGACGATGGCGGCACCGGGGGCGGCGATGTCGACCGATGAGTTGAACGTCGAGAAGCTCGCGCGCGCGTCCAGGTTCGTGGTCGCCGCGACTGATACCACCCCTGGAAAGCTCGCCGGATAGTTCAAGGGCGAGCCCCAGCCGCCGTCATTGCCGGCCGCTGCGATCACCGTGACGCCACGATCGATCGCGTAGCGCACGGCGGTTTCCATCACCGACGACGGGATGTCGCTGCCCAGGCTCAGGTTGATGATGTCGGCTCCCCGATCGGTGGCCCAGATGATGCCCCGGGCCACGTCGCCGGAGTCGCCGGATCCCGCATCGTTCAGAACCTTGACGGGCATGATCGACGCTCCGGGGGCGACGCCGGCGACGCCGATGCCGTTATTGGCAGTCGCCGCGATGGTGCCCGCGACGTGCGTCCCGTGCGAATTGCCGTCGTTGCGCCCATCGCCGCCGAACCCGGTGAAGTCACTGCCGGGCACGAACGATCCCGCCAGATCCGGATGGCGGGCCACGCCGGTGTCGATGACGGCGACGACCACCCCTGTCCCATCGACCATCGGCCAGGCTGACTCAGCCTTGATGCGGTCCAGACCCCAGAGGGCCGCGCGCTGCGCATCATTACTTCTCAGCGGCGCGACCACTCCCTCGATCACCCGTACCTCGGACTCCAACTCGATCGCAAGCAGGTCCTCATCGGCCTGCTGGCGGTGGATCTCCGCGGTCGCCTCTTGCAGGGTGGGCTCGACCATGCGCTCGACGACAGGTCGCCCGTTCTCGACCCTCACGGTCACGAGCGTGGCGGCCTCGCCGGGCTCGAGCTCGGCGAGGATCTCCGCGGGCGGGGCCGTGACCGACTCGTCGGGCTCTGTCCAGCTATCCGCGACAGGCACGGGGGCGGGGGCATCAGCGGGGACCGCCGCCTCGGCCCAGGCCGGTGAGACGAGGCCCAGGGAGAGGATGAGAGCGGCGGCGACAGGGACATGTACGAAGGGTTTTGATGACATACCCCTAGGGTAAAAGTGGCACCGCTAGGTGTCACTTTGGAAAATGTGACATTCACCACTGCCACAATTGTCCTCGGGGCGCTCAGTCGCCTTCGTGGCCCGGGGCGGCCAGCAGGGGCCATGCCTCGGCGAACATGCGCTGCACTCGTGCCGGTCCGCGGCCCATGGCGAAGGTGCCGGCCGCACTGCGCAGGAAGATCCCGAGGTCGAGGGAGGCCATGGACTCCGCCGTTACGCTCCTGCGCAACTCGCCCGACCGCCGACCGTCCTCGACGAATCTCCTCATGGACTCGGTCCGAGGCGTGAGCACGTGGTCACGAACCGCCCGCAGGAGATCCGGCTCGTGGTTGCGCTGGGCAATGCAGGCGGCCAAGACGGGCACGATGAGCTCCGGGTGCTGCGCGCCAATGGCCAATCCGCGCCGGAGCCTGTCAGCACAGCTCCCTGGACCGTCGAGCCAACCCTCATAGGTGGGCAACTGCTCGATTCCGGCGACCGCGAGCTCCAGCTTGGTGGGGTAGTGACGGAAGGCGGTGCGCTCGGAGACACCGGCCGCTTCGGCGACGGCCGCGTGGGTTACCCCGTCGTACCCGTCAGTCGCCAGAGCCCGCAGGGCCGACGCGGCGAGAGCCTCGTGGATCGCTTCGTACTGCTTCCCTCCGCGGCGAATCCCCTTGCCGGTGACGGGTGAGGCAGGCACCGCATCACCCTACGGGGCGGTCTCCATGGTGGGATACGCCCATGACCAAGCCCGTGCACCAGTCCGGCCAGTTCACCTTCGGTGGCGATGACCCGATCACCGTCTACCGCCTTGGCTTCGGCGCCATGCGCATCACCGGGGCCGGTATCTGGGGTGACCCGCCCGACCACGACACCGCCATCCGCGTCATCCGTGCGGCCGTCGACATGGGCGTGGACTTCATCGACACCGCCGATTCCTATGGGCCGTTCATCAGCGAGGACCTCCTGCGCGAAGCCCTCCACACGGGCAATGCCGCCGACCCTTACGGCGGCGTGATCATCGCTACCAAGGGCGGTCTCACGCGGCAGGGTCCCGACCAGTGGGCGTCAGTCGGGCGGCCCGACTACCTGCGCCAGTGCGTGCAGATGTCTCTGCGCCGCCTCGGTGTCGATCGCATCGACCTGTGGCAATTGCACCGCATCGATCCCCAGGTTCCCGAGGACGAGCAGTTCGGCGTCATCAGGCAGATGCAAGATGAGGGGCTCATCCGCCATGTCGGCTTGTCTGAGGTGTCGATCGACGAGCTTGAGCGGGCGCGCAAGGTCATGCCCATCGTCAGCGTGCAAAACCTCTTCCACGCGGGCCTGCGCCAAAGCGAAGACCTGCTTGACCACTGCACCGCCGAGGGCA
>CAINGG010000461.1 GCA_903848435.1 uncultured Actinomycetes bacterium
AAGCGAATGGATTCACCCTGCCCGACGCTCTCACCCTTGCTGATGCGCTCGACGGGGAATCCATAGCGGCTGACGATGTTCTCGATGTCGCTCAGGTCGTCCTCGCGCTCGACGCGGAACGACATGAGGTCGAAGCCGACGCGCGGTGCGTAGCGCAGGCGCAGCGAGTGATGGTCCACCTCGTCCCAGCACTTGAGATAGACCGAGTCCTCATCACGTCCGGACTCGATCATTCCGATGACCTCGGTGTAGTACGCCGTGGCCAGGTCCAGGTCGGTGACCGTGAGGTCGACGTGCGCCAACCGCAGAATTCCCATGCTCGCTGCCTCCTCGGGGGGCTGATCTGGGGCGAACCTAGGCCCATTGTGTCCCGCATGGAAGGACGACGTTCCCATCTGCGGGACACCCTGCTACGGTTCCCCCGTGAATTCGCCCGAGGAGATGCGCCAGGCCATGGCGTCCTACGTGCGCGGCATCCACCACTCGTACCTCGAGGCCTCCTCGACGCTGGCACCTGCCGATCGCGGGCGACTGCCACTTCTCGTGCCTGATGCCATCACGGTTGCGGCTGTCGGCACGCGGGTCTTGCACATCATCGGCACCGCCGAACGACTCCCTGCCCCCCAGGGGCCCGAAGTTGAAGTGAGTGAATCCCTTGACGACCTGAGGTGGACGCTGCGTTTCTTCGACCCCGTCGTCATCCCTGCACTGGGACTCATCGACGAAACGTCAGGACCTGATCAGCAGGAGGTGCGCCGAGTTCTCGGCATCCGCACAGTGCTCTATCACCTGGCGGTGCCTCCGGGTGCCAACCTGACTGAGCACCACGCCACGCATGCCGGCACGGGACTTGCCCATTCGCATGCGGCAGCCGCGCGCGACTTCGATGCCATTCGCGCGTACGCACCGCAGCGAAGTGCGCTCATCGACGAGATGCAGGGAGCAGCCGTGGCCGGACTCGATCGAGCTCAGATCCTGCTCGCTCAGGCCATCGCGCCCGGCGTCGAGGGCCTACGGCTCGATCCACCCACGGAGTCGACCGAGGCTCGCCGAGCGCTTCTTGCGGCGGTCCGACCGGCACGGACGGGGCCGTGATGGCAGACGAGACGCCTTCCCGCCGAGCCCACTCCACGCTCTCGAGCGTGCGCAATGCCGCACGCCTGCTCAAGGAGTTCGGGCACGGCGACCGTGAGATCGGCGTGACCGAGCTCTCGCGCCGACTCGGCATTGGCAAGAGCACCGCGCATCGCCTGCTCAGCACCTTGGCAGACGAGAAGCTGCTCGAACAGGATGCGCAGACCGGCGCCTACCGCCTCGGCCTGGCGATGTACGAGCTCGGTGCATCCGTCACGAGCCATATGGATTTGCATGAAGCGTCCTCCCCCGTGGTCGACCAACTCCGCAACGCGACGCGCGAGACCGTGCAGGTGGCCGTGCTCGACGGGCGCGAGGTCGTTTACGTCGAACGTCGTGAGAGCCCGCAGACGCTCCGTCTCTTCGGCCGCGTCGGTCACCGTAATGAGGCGCATTGCACGAGCACCGGCAAGCTCTTGCTTGCCTACCTGTCGGATGCCGAACTCCAGGCGACGCTGCGCGGCTGGAAACTCAGTCGCAAGACGCCCTACACGATCACCGACCCCCGGGCGCTACTCACGAACCTCGAGGTCATCCGGCGCCAGGGATGGGCCGAGAACGTAAGCGAATCCGAGCTCGGGGTCGCATCGATCTCGGCACCCATCCGCAATAGCCTCGGCGAGGTCATTGCCGCCGTGTCCGTCGCCGGACCCGTTCAGCGGCTCGGCAACGACTCCCTGAGACGCTTTGCCCGGCCTGTCGTCGAAGCAGGCATGGCCATCAGCCGCCGCCTGGGCTACCGCGATCCGCGGGCCGGGCGCAGCCTCACGAGAGAGGGATCGTCGTGACTCGACCTACCCCTGCGGACATCACGGCGATGTCCGAGGCGTTGCTGACTGCCCGACGCGACCGGCAGGCCATCCCGCCGCTCACGCAGCGCTTTCCCGACATGACGGTCGAGGACGCCTACGCCGTGCAGCAAGGACTCGTCGCCGGACTGCTGGCCGACGGTGACTCCATCATCGGCTACAAGCTCGGGCTCACCAGCCGGCCAATGCAGGAAATGCTCGGCGTCAACCAGCCCGACTACGCCCCGGTGCTCGGGTCGACCGTCTACGCCGACGGCGGCGAAGTACCCGCTGACCACTACATCGCGCCTCGCATGGAGGCAGAGATCTGCGTCGTCCTCGATGCGCCGCTGTCCGGTCCACACTGCACCGCGGCGGAGGCCTGGGCGGCCACGCGTGGCCTCGTTGCCGCCCTGGAAATCGTGGACAGTCGCATCGCCGACTGGAAGATCTCGCTGGCCGACACGATCTCGGACCTCGCCTCCAACGGTGCCGTCGCGTTCGGCAGTCGCGTGGTGCCCCTGGGCGACTTCGATCCGGCACTCATCGGCATGGTCTTCACGCGGGGTGGTGACCTCGTCGCCACCGGCGCAGGCGCGGCCGCTCTCGGGGGTCCTATCGACGCGGTCGCCTGGCTGGCCAACACCCTCCATCCCCTCGGGGTCACGCTCCCAGCCGGAGCCATCATCATGACCGGCGCGCTCCATGCGGCAGTTCCCTTTGCAGCCGGCGACATCTTCCGAGCGGACTTCGATCGCCTCGGCCCCATCACCTTGCGAATCACCTGAGCCGAAAGGACACCATGACCCTTAACTGCGCCATCGTCGGTTCGGGCAACATCGGCACCGACTTGATGATCAAGATGCTGCGGAGCGACAAGCTCGCCGTGGGTGCCCTCGTCGGTATCGACCCTGATTCCGAGGGGCTCGCGCGTGCCAAGCAACTGGGGGTCGTCGCCTCGCACGAGGGGCCGGACTGGATCCTCGACCACGCGGGCGATTTCGACCTGGTCTTCGACGCTACGAGCGCCTACGTTCACGTGCGCTACCACAAGAAGTACGAAGAGGCAGGGCTCACCGCGATCGACCTCACGCCTGCTGCACGCGGCCCCAAGGTGATCGCCGCGGTGAACCTCACCGAGCACCTGGACGCGCCCAACATCAACATGGTCACCTGCGGAGGCCAGGCCACGACGCCGATGGCCTATGCGATTCGACGGGCAGTCGACCGGCTCCCCTACTGCGAGATGGTCTCGACCGTGTCGTCCAAGTCGGCCGGCCCGGGCACCCGCCAGAACATCGACGAGTTCACCAAGACCACGTCCACCGCTCTGCGCGAGATCGGCGGTGCGGAGACGAGCAAGGCCATCATCATTCTCAACCCTGCCGAGCCGCCGATCATCATGCGCAACACAGTGTTTGGCGCGCTGCCAGAGGGCACCGACCACGACGCCGTTCTTGAGTCTGTGTACGACATGGAAAAGACGGTCGCGGCCTACGTACCCGGCTACCGGCTCAAGAACCAGCCGGTGATCGAGGAAGGCCCCTACAACACCCCAGGCGGCGTCGTGCCGCACCGTGTCGTCGTGCTCCTGGAAGTGGAAGGGGCCGGAGACTTCCTGCCTACGTACGCCGGCAACCTCGACATCATGACGGCGGCCGCCATGCGCGTCGGCGAGGCGATTGCCGATCACCGCGAGGAGGCCTCCGCATGAGCACCAAGACCACCGACTACCGACTCATCGACTCGACCCTGCGCGATGGCTCCCATGCCATCTCGCACCAGTACTACGCCGAGGATGTCATCCGCATCGTCGCTGGGCTGGATGCCGCGGGCGTGCAGGTCATCGAGATCGCCCACGGCGATGGGCTCGGCGGCTCCAGCTTCAACTACGGCTTCTCCGCTGTGCCCGAGAAGGAGCTCATCGCCAAGGCCTGCGAGACCGCGCAGCAGGCACGGATCGCCTGCCTCATGCTCCCCGGGATCGGCCTGGCCGACGACTTGCGCGAGGTACGCGAGCTGGGCGTCTCGGTCGCTCGCATCGCCGTGCACTGCACCGAAGCCGACATCACCGAGCAGCACATCAAGGTGGCTAAGGGCTTGGGCATGGAGACCATCGGCTTCTTGATGATGGCTCACATGAACTCCCCCGAGGGCCTGGTCGAGCAGGCTTTGCTCCTGCAGTCCTATGGCGCCGACACCATCTACATCGCCGATTCGGCCGGCGCGATGACTGTCGACGATGTGCGCCGGCGTGTGAGCGCACTCGTGAAGGCCCTCGACGTACCCCTGGGCGTGCATGCGCACAACAACCTGTCCATGGCCGTGGCGAACTCCATCGCCGCCTACGAGGAAGGCGCCAAGAACCTTGACGGCACCTCCGCGGGCCTTGGCGCGGGAGCGGGAAATTGCCCCACCGAGATCCTCGCGGCTGTGTCCACCAAGTACGGCATCGAGACGGGCGTCGATCCACTCGCCCTCATGGATGTCGCCGAGGACGTCGTGCGCCCGATCATGCCGCGGCAGCAGGTGATCGATCGCGCGGGCCTGCTGCTCGGCTACGCGGGTGTCTACGGCTCGTTCCTGCTCCACGCGGAACGCGCCGCCGAGCGCTACGGAGTGCCCCAGTCGGAGATCCTTCTCGAGCTCGGCCGTCGACAGGTCGTCGGCGGCCAGGAGGACATGATCATCGACGTGGCCCTGGAGCTCGCACGCAAGCACGCCGAGCAGGAGGTGACGGGGTGACCATCCTCGACCAGGACGCCGCGGTTGCGCGACTGACGACCGCGGTGCGCGAGCGCACGGCGACGACACCGCTCACGGACGACTACGGACCCTTCGACATCCCCACCGCCTACGACCTGCAGGCGCTCGTCATTGCCGATCGCATCGACCAGGGCCATCGCGTCATCGGTGCCAAGTTGGGTCTTACCAGCGAGGCCAAGCAGAAGCAGATGAAGGTCAACGAGCCCCTCTACGGGTGGCTCACCAGCGATATGAGGATCGAGCCGGGTGCAGCCCTCGTCATCGATCAGTTCATCCAGCCGCGCGTCGAGGCCGAGATCGCCTTCCTCATCGGGGACGACCTCGAGGGCGACGACATCGGGGCGGCCGACGTGCTCGCGGCTACGGCGGCCGTCATGCCGGCCATCGACGTTCTCGACTCACGCTATGCCGGCTACTCCTTCACCCTGCCCGACGTCGTGGCCGACAATTCCTCGTCCGCCGGGTTCATCACCGGTCCCACGCTCGTGGATCCCACGGGCATCGACCTGCGATTGGTCGGGGTCGTGCTCGAGGTCAACGGCCAGGTCGTCGCCACGGCCGCAGGCGCAGCCGTCCTGGGGCATCCGGCATCCGCCATCGCCTGGTTGGTGCGCGCGCTCGCCCGACGCGGCGAGGGACTCGAAGCGGGCATGACAGTGCTCTCGGGTGCCTGCACCGCCGCATTCGCGGTCTCCCCCGGAGACACGGTCGTTGCTCGCGTAGACCGTCTCGGGACCGTCGAAGTCGCCTGCCGGTGACAGCTGATGCCTGACTGGACGCCAACCTTCGCGGTCGATGACCTCGCAGTTCCGCGACGCTTCGAGCACGGCGGTCGCGCCGTGCTCGTCGCCATGGTCGACGGCCGACCGCACGCCGTCGCCGACGCCTGCCTGCATAAGGGCGTGTCGCTGGAGGGCGGGGTGTGCAAAGACGGCGTCGTCACATGCCCATCCCATTGGTGGCGCTATGACCTGCGCGACGGTGCACTCCAGGGGTCTCCCGGCGAGTACCTCGACTCCTATCCTTGCCGCATCGCGGATGGGATCGTCGAAGTGCAGATGCCGGAAGCTGCTCCCGCGCTCTCCCTGCGAGAGCAATTGCTTGCCCATGCCCGCAGTGGAAGGTCCACGGATGCCTGATTCCAAGCGCTTCCCCATCGAAGCATTCACCGATGTCCTCGAGGCCAACTCCGCGCATGCCGCGAACTATGAGGGAAGCACCCTCACCGGACGCGCAGCCCGCGGCCTGGCCGTCGTCACGTGCATCGACTCTCGAATCGACCCGCTTGCCGCGCTCGGTATGCAAGCCGGTGACGTCAAGATCCTGCGCAACGCCGGAGCACGAGCCACCGACGACGTCCAGCGCACCCTCATGCTCGCCGTCTATCTGCTCGGTGTTGAACGCATCCTGCTCATGCCGCACACTGACTGCCGCATGGTCGGCTCACAGGAGGCCAAGATTCACGCCACCATTCGAGAGCAGTGGGGCGTCGATACGCGCAGCATCGAGTTCCGGACCACCGACAATGTCGATGATGGCCTGGCGCAGGACATCGTGCGCGTGAGGGCGAATCCGCTCCTACCGTCCAACGTCAAGGTCGGCGGCGCGGTGTACGACGTCCATACGGGTGCGCTTCGCCCGATCGAGGTCTAGGACTTGGAGTCGTCGGAGTAGCGGGCCAATCGCGCCACCTTGACGTCGTACTCCCACGCACTGACCGCATAGTGCGGGAAGTAGTCGCGCTCGAGGACCTCCCAGATCCTGGTGGCGACCTCCTCGCTGACGAGGGTCTCGAGCCGCACATTGCCGCCCTCGATCCCCGACACGCCATGGCCGCTGGGGCCGTGTCCTTCCGCCATCGAGGTCGTCCAGCCACGAGCGCCGCAGGCAGAGATGGCCTCCAGCAGCCTTTCCGAGATCACGGATTCGGCGACGATGGTCAGGCACGTCACACGCGAGAAGTCAGCCACCCTGTGCCCCTTCCTAGGCCAGCCACGCGCCGACCGCTTCGGCAACGAGTAGGTACAGCGGGATCCCCACGATGAGATTGAAGGGGAAGGTAATGCCGAGACTGCTCACGAGGGTGACGGATGGCGTCGCCTCGGGGAGCGCCAGGCGGACCGCGGCGGGGGCGGCGATGTAGGAGGCACTCGCGCACAGCACCCCGAGGACCATCGCTCCGCCCACCGACATGCCGGCTACTGAGCCACCGATCACGCCCGCACTGCCGGCAAGCACGGGGAAGACGAGGGCGAAGGCGACAAGACCCGGCCCCGCCTTGCGAACGGCCGCCAACTGGCGCCCGGTGAGCATGCCGAGGTCGAGCAGGAAGAGCGTCAGGACCCCGATGAAGATCCCTCCGAAGAAGGGCTCCACCCGGGCATATCCCACGGTCCCGGTGAGGAAGCCGATCACCAGGCCCCCGACCAGGAGCAGTACTGAGCGCCCGAACACGACCTCGCGCAACGACTCCCCGAACCGTTGGCCCCGCGCTCCTTGCGCCAGTAGCAAGCCGACAACGATCCCGGGAACCTCCAGGATCGTCAGGAGCGTCGCAACGTAGCCCTCGAACGCAATGGCAGACGCCTCGAGGAAGACGAGGGCAGCGGTGAACGTGACGAGCGACGTCGAACCATAGTGAGCGGCCATGGCGCCACGGTCGATCCGCCCCAGCGGCGTCCACCAGCGTAGGAGGGCGAAGGCGGCAATGGGAATGGCCACGCCCAGGAGCACGGTGACGAGGATGGGTAGCGCGACCTCCCCCGCTGAACTCTCTCGCAAGGCCACGCCACCCTTGATGCCGATCGCGAGGAGCAGGTAGATCGACGTGGCCTGATAGACCGCATCGGGGAGGCGTAGGTCGGTGCGCAGGACGACCGCGACGAGCCCGAGAACGAAGGCGAGGACCGGAGGTGACGTCAGATTGGTGACGGCGAGAGACAAAGACTCTTGAACGTCCATGGCCCGCCCTAGGCGTCGATCCGGCCGCGATCCAGT
>CAINGG010000462.1 GCA_903848435.1 uncultured Actinomycetes bacterium
ACCACCTCGACCTTGACGTCGTAGGCGGACAGGGCGCGGCGGTAGGAGCCGACGTTGTCCCAGCCGAGTTGGAGCACGATCAACTCGGCCTCGTCGATCGCCCGCGCCATGTGAGCATTGATGAAACCGGCCTTCGTCGACAGCAGGGCGACACAGCTCCGCAGTTGCGCTACGAGCGCCGGGACGTCGTAGGAGCGAAAGCGCAGAAGCGCGACGAACCCGGGAGCCGAGCCCGTGGCCGGTGCTGGCAGCATGGGCGTCACGCTAGAGGCAGGGCCGAGGAGGAGACATGGCGGGACGCGACCGCAAGGGTGTGCGCGGTCCGCGCGGTCCCCAGGGCGGGAGCCCCACGCCCTCGGCAAACACCGGCACATCGGGCAAGTCCGGCACCCCCGCGGGCATGAATGCGTTCCAGCGAGCCAGCTTCCCCGTGCTCCGCTTCCTGTCGGGACTGCCCCGATGGGTGCTGGTTGTCGTGCTGGCGGGCCTGCTCGTGCTCGGGGTGATCCAGACCGGGCCGCTGGCGTGGCTGGGCGTGCTCATCCTCGCCTTCCTCGGACTGTTCTTCCTGTGGCTGCTCGCGCACTCCTGGCCGGTCACCCCCTGGAGCGGGCGCATCCTGCGCCTGGTGATCGTGCTGGCCCTATTCCTCGGGGCCTACCTGAAGGCGATCGGCCGCCTCTGACCCCTAGGCGAATTGACAATCATGTTCAATAAGCCCAGGATGTCGTCATGTCGCATCCCTCTCGCCGCCTCGCCCTACCCGCGCTCGCACTCATGGCCGTCGGCCTCCTTGCCGCCTGCGGCGGATCGGCGACGCCGTCCGATGGATCCACCTCGCCTTCCACCGGCCCCACGATCGTGGCCGCCTTCTATCCCCTCGCCTACGCAGCCGAGCAGGTCGCCGGTCCGGACGCCACGATCATCAACCTCACTCCTCCCGGGGCAGAGGCCCACGACCTCGAGCTGACCGCGCAGCAGGTTGCGCAGATCGCCGACGCCGACCTCGTGCTCTACATCCCCGGCTTCCAGCCCGCGGTCGACGAGGCCGTGGAGCAGCAGGCGGGTGACCGTGCCCTCAACGTGACGGAAGCCATCGAACTCCTTCCTGCCGAGGAGCACGGCGATGAGCATGCTGGCGAGGAAGAGCACGCGGCTCTCGACGGTGACCCCCACGTGTGGCTCAACCCGCTCAACATGGCGACCATCGGCGGCGAGATAGCCGCGCGACTGTCGTCGAACTCCTCGATCGCTGCAACGGCTGAGAAGGGTGCCTCCGACCTGCGCGCCTCGATGGAGGCGCTCAACGCCGAGTGGGCGGCAGGCACCGCCGCGTGCACCATCCGCGACCTCGTGGTGAGCCACGAGGCCTTCGGCTACCTGGCCGCGGCCTATGGGTTCACTCAGATGGGGATCGCCGGACTCTCGCCCGAGGCCGAGCCGTCGCCCGCACGCCTCGCCGAGGTTGCGAAGTTCGTCAAGGACAACGGGATCACCACGATCTACTACGAGACGCTCGTGGATCCCAAGGTCGCCCAGACCGTGGCCGCCGAAACCGGGGCAGCCACGGCAGTACTCGACCCCCTCGAGGGATTGCCGGAAGGCTATGTCGGAGACTACGTGACCGTGATGAAGGACAACCTGGCCCAGGTGCGCGCGGGCCAAGGGTGTACGTGACGACACCCGTCATCTCCTGTGACCGCGTCTGCGTCGATATCGAGGCAGCGTGCGTACTGCGCAATGTCACGCTCACGGTCACGCCCGGTGACTTCGTCGCCATTCTCGGTGTCAACGGTTCAGGCAAGACGACCCTCATGCGCGCGATACTCGGCCTGCTGCCGATCGCGAGCGGATCGCTTGAGCTTTACGGCACTCCGCTGCCGCGCTTTCGTGACTGGAATCGCCTCGCCTACGTGCCGCAGCGGCTGCAGTCAGCTGGCGCTGTCCCGGTATCCGTGCAGGAGGTCGTCGGTGCGAGCCTGATCTCGCCGAAGCGCCGGCTGCCCCGGCCCGGAGATCGCCGAGCCATCGCAGAGGCCCTGGCCCTGGTCGGCCTCGAGGACCGACGTCGCGATCGCTTCGATGCGCTGTCCGGAGGACAGCAGCGTCGCGTGATGATCGCTGCAGCCTTGGCCAAAGGGGCCGACACCTACATTCTCGACGAGCCCACCGCCGGCGTCGACGCGGAGAGCCAAGAAACCATTGCCGCCACCTTCGCCCGGCTCCACGAACAGGGTCGCACCGTGCTCCTGGTCACCCACGAGTTGGGCGACTTCGCAGCTCTCGCGAGGCGCATCGTCGTGCTGGGACACCGTCGCGAGGAGTCCTCCACCGTCCTGTACGACGGCCCGCCGCCGGTGCCCGAGCACCTCACGGAGTCGGTCTGGCATCACAGCGAGGACGTCGTGATGCGCACGGACGACACCGGCTTCATGGACACGGGCAAGGGCTGACATGGACCTGCTGGACTACGACTTCATGCGCCGCGCGCTCATCGCGGCAGCCCTCATCGGCGTCATCGCACCCCTCATCGGCGTCTACCTCGTGCAGCGACGGCTCGCCCTGCTCGGCGACGGCATGGGGCACGTTGCTCTCACGGGCGTGGGCCTGGCCTTCCTGACCGGGCTCGCCCCGGTGCCCACGGCCCTCGTCGTCGCCGCGCTCGGCGCGCTGCTGCTCGAGCTCATTCGCTCGCGCAGCCGCACGGCAGGCGACCTCGCGCTCGCGCTGGTCTTCTACGGGGGCATCGCCGGTGGTGTGCTGCTGACCTCCCTGTCTTCCAACAAGGCCAGCACCGCGCTCAACCAATATCTCTTCGGCTCGCTCTCCACCGTCGCACAGGAAGACATCTGGTGGCTCGTAGGCGCCGGTGCGCTCGTGCTCCTCGTGCTGGCCTACTTCGGCCGCGAGATGTTCGCCATGACTCTCGATCCCGACACCGCGCACGTGCAGGGCATTCGCACCACCCGCCTCGGCGTGCTCTTGACCGTTCTCGCCGCCGTCACGGTGGTGATCGGCATGCGCACAGTCGGCTTGCTCCTCGTCAGCGCCATCATGATCGTGCCCGTCGCGGCCGCCCAACAGCTTGCCTCGTCGTTCCGCAGCACCATGATCGGCGGGGTCCTCGTGGGCCTGGCGTGCTCGCTGATCGGCCTGACGTCGTCGTTTTCGCTCGACGTACCGCCCGGGCCGACGATCGTGCTTCTTGCGCTCCTCGTCTTCGTCATCGCGGCCCTCATCGCGATCCCCCTGCGCCGGCGACGCACGTCCCATCCACACCCGGTCGACGAAGTGGATCACGCCCATGGCTGACACCGTCCCCCGCCGCCAGACGCGCCAGCGCGTCGCCGTGGCATCCATCCTCGAGGACCTCGACGACTTCCGGTCCGCTCAGGAGATCCACGAGTCGCTGCGAGCCACGGGCGAATCGGTCGGGCTCACGACCGTCTATCGAGCGCTTCAGGCGCTGGCTGACGACGGGCTCGTCGACGTGATCGTCCGCAGCGATGGCGAGGCGGTCTACCGACGGTGCAGCACGCACCACCACCACCATCTGGTCTGCCGGTCATGCCGCACCGCGATCGAAGTCGACGCACCGTCCGTCGAGTCGTGGGCATCGCGCATCGCCGAGGAGAACGGCTTCACCGAGGTCAGTCACACCGTCGAGGTATTCGGGCTTTGCCCGCGGTGCTCGAGTTGACCTACTCGTAGGGATTCTTCGGCTGCGGCACTTCAACGAGGTCGGCGACCTCCAGCAGCGGGATCGCCGTGTCTGACTTCGTCCCCCCGCCGGGCACCCACGATCCCGTCACGGTGACCCACGTGTTGGCTGGAAGGTCCGGGGTGTCAAGGACCTGCACCTTGGACGCGATCGCATCCGCGGCGCAGCACGCGAGTGCGAGTCGCGTGAGCCACCAGCCACCATCGGGGTTCGGCGTCACGAAGCCCGTCATCTGCACGGTGCGTCCCTCGAGACTGCGCCCCTCGTCCCACACCGCGCGTCCGACATAGGCCGACACGCTCACTTCGACAGGATCGCCCGGCGGCAGCGGGGGTGCCGTGACCTCACGCGGCTGGATCGCATTGGTGGTGTCGCGAGCAGCGGCGTAGGCGCCAAGGGCGGGCGGGGCGATGAGGAAGATCGCCAGCACCGGGAGCAGCAGCAGCCATGCCGCGCGCGGACCATGGGCATGACCGTGCCCGTCGTCATGCTCGTGCGGCTCGTCATGGGGTGTCTCCTCGTCATCCCCGCGGC
>CAINGG010000463.1 GCA_903848435.1 uncultured Actinomycetes bacterium
CGCCTCGGCGGCGATGCCGTCGGAGGCTCCGATATAGATGGTGCCGTCATCTTCGATCGTGATGTCGGCGCCGGTGTCTTCCTGGATCTGGTTGATGATCTTGCCCTTGGGCCCGATCACCTCGCCGATCTTGTCGACCGGGATCTTCACCGAGATGATCCGAGGCGCGAACTGCGACATCTCACCCGGGTGATCGATGGCTTCGGCCATGACATCGAGGATCGTCAGGCGCGCCTCGCGCGCCTGGTCGAGTGCCCCTGCCAGGACCGACGCGGGGATGCCGTCGAGCTTGGTGTCGAGCTGCAGCGCCGTGACGAAGTCCTTCGTGCCGGCAACCTTGAAGTCCATGTCGCCGTAGGCATCCTCGGCGCCGAGGATGTCAGTGATGGCGACGTAGTCGGTCTTGCCGTCGATCTCGCCGCTGATCAGGCCCATGGCGATGCCCGCCACGGGCGCCTTGAGGGGAACGCCTGCGGCCATGAGCGACATCGTCGAGGCACACACCGAACCCATCGACGTCGAGCCGTTGGACCCGAGCGCCTCGGACACCTGCCGGATGGCGTAGGGGAACTCTTCGCGCGTCGGCAGGACGGGCACGAGGGCTCGCTCAGCGAGCGCTCCGTGACCGATCTCGCGACGCTTCGGTGAGCCCACTCGCCCCGTCTCGCCCGTGGAGTAGGGCGGGAAGTTGTAGTTGTGCATGTAGCGCTTGCGCGTCTCGGGATTGAGAGTGTCGACCTGCTGCTCCATGCGCAGCATGTTGAGCGTCGTGATGCCCAGGATCTGGGTCTCACCCCGCTCGAAGAGCGCCGAGCCATGCACGCGCGGGATCACGTCAACCTCGGCCGAGAGGACGCGGATGTCACGCGGACCACGGCCATCGATGCGCACCTTGTCGCGCAGGACACGCTCGCGGACGTGCTTCTTGGTCACGCTGCGCAGCGCCGCGGAGATCTCCTTCTCGCGACCCTCAAACTGCGGACCGACCGTCGCAACGACATCGGCCTTGATCGCATCGAGGGCTGCCTCGCGATCGGCCTTGCCCAGGATGGTCAGAGCCTCGGCAACGCGGGCGCCGGCGGCGGCGTCGACGGCTGCGAAGGCATCATCCGCGTAGTCGAGGAACACCGGGAACTCGGCGACGGGCTTGGCGGCCTCGGCGGCGAGCGACTGCTGTGCCTCGCACAGGACGCGAATGAACGGCTTAGCGGCCTCGAGACCCTGGGCGACCACCTGCTCGGTCGGCGCGGTGGCGCCGCCGGCGATCAACTCGATCGTGGACGTCGTGGCCTCGGCCTCGACCATCATGATCGCGACGTCATCCTCGACGACCCGGCCAGCGACGACCATGTCGAAGACAGCGCGCTCGAGCTGCGAGTGCTTGGGGAATGCCACCCACTGTCCATCGATCAGCGCGACGCGCACGCCGCCGATGGGACCGGAGAACGGCAGGCCCGCGAGCTGAGTGGACGCCGAGGCCGCGTTGATGGCCAGCACGTCGTAGAGATCGTCGGGATTGAGGGACAGGACCGTGACGACGACCTGGACCTCGTTGCGCAGGCCCTTGACGAATGTCGGGCGCAGCGGGCGGTCGATGAGCCGGCAGGTGAGGATCGCGTCCTCGCTAGGGCGGCCCTCACGGCGGAAGAACGAGCCGGGGATACGGCCCGCGGCGTACATGCGCTCCTCGACATCGACCGTCAACGGGAAGAAGTCGAACTGATCCTTGGGCTGCTTGCCCGCGGTGGTGGCGCTGAGGACCATCGTGTCGTCGTCCAGGTAGGCGGACACGCTGCCCGCCGCCTGACGCGCGAAGCGACCGGTCTCGAATCGAATGGTGCGGGTGCCGAAGCTGCCGTTGTCGATGACGGCCTCGGTCGTGGTGATGGAACCCTCCACGGGTTTCTCCTTCGAAGGTGCGTTGGCGTGCGCGCGCAGACGGCGGCATGCCGTGACGCCCTTGCCGGCTGCGGGCCGCGCCGGTCTTCGATCGAGGCTCACGGGTCATTGACCCGGAAGCCACTACCGAGGACCGACGGCGCGTCGGCGGCTAGGCGTCGGTGGGTGGACTGTTCAGTTGTCGGGCGTCCGCCTAGCGGCGGATGCCCAGTCGCTCGACGATGGCGCGGTAGCGCGTGATGTCGGTCTTCTGCAGGTATTGCAGGAGGCGACGGCGCTGGCCGACCAGGATCAGCAGGCCCCGGCGCGAGTGGTGGTCGTGCTTATGGGACTTCAGGTGCTCGGTCAGGTCGCTGATGCGACGGGTGAGCATGGCCACCTGGACCTCGGGGCTCCCGGTGTCCTGGGGCGATGAACCGAACTCGGCGATGATCTGCTGCTTGGTGGCAGAGTCGAGCGACATGGATTTCCTCTCGGGCGCGTCGGCCGGCCGGCGGCCGGTGGCCCGGGGATCCGGGCCGTCACGTGCTCCAGGGCGCCCGCCCCAGAACCGTCAGCCCCAAGGGTATCAGCCCTCGAGGAGAGCTCCGGCCGCGGCGACGTCGCGGGCCATCTGCTCCTGGAGCGCCTCAACAGAGGGGAAGACCTCCTGCCCGCGCAGTCGCTCGATGAATTCCACCCCCACCGGGGCGCCGTAGAGGTCGAGGTCATCGCGTCCGATCGCATAGGCCTCGACGCGCCGCTCTCGACCATCGAACTGCGGATTCGTCCCGACTGAGATGGCTGCCGGGAGTCGCGCATCGTCCACGACGAGGTACCCGGCGTAGACGCCGTCGGGTGGCACGGCGGCGCGTGGATCGACGTCGACATTGGCCGTGGGGTAGCCGAGTTCGCGCCCGCGACGGTCACCCTCCACGACGATGCCGTCCAGGCGGTGCGGGCGACCGAGCACGGCCTTGGCGCCGCGCATGTCGCCAGACGCGATGCACCCGCGCACGTATGTCGAGGAGAGTGTCACCGAGCCGTGACCCGGAATCTCCTCCGTGGCCAGGTCGACGACGTCGACGTCGAAGCCCAGCGCATCGCCGAGAGAGATCA
>CAINGG010000464.1 GCA_903848435.1 uncultured Actinomycetes bacterium
GCCGAACTGCTCCTCGACGAGGAACCACTCGGTGACGCTCCAGCCGTTGCCCCCGTGCTCGCGCGCATGAGAGCCGCCATGGACTCCGTATTCGACGGCCTTGGCGCGCACGCGCTCCTGTTCGGCGACGGGCAGTGGGCCGCCCGCAAGTTCGGCGGTGACCTCCAGCGGGATGAGCACCTCATCGACGAACGCGGCCGCCCGCTCCTGCAACGAGGCGTAACTCGGGTCCGTGCGCACGGCGTCTCCTGCGACTGGAAAGATGTCCGACGCGGGCCAGCGTATCTGAATGACCGTTCAGCCCACCCGCGCTGGGAGGCCAGATGGCGAAGGGTGCCCTGTCGGCCAAGGCGCCGGAGGAGCGACGCGAGCTCATCCTGCGCGCCACCGTGGCCGTCGTGCGCGAGCGTGGATTCGCCGGCACCCGGGTCGCCGATATCGCCGAAGCCGCTGGCACGTCACAGGGCCTCGTGCTCTACCACTTCGGATCCCTCGCGGGCGCGCTCGACCAGGCGCTCACCCTCCTCGAGGACGAGTTCTACATCGACCTCGAGCGTGACCTGCAGGAGCAGAAGGGACCGGTCGAGCGGCTGCGCCACATGGCCGAACTCGGCACCGGCCTCGGCCCCGCGGTCGGCGACTGGCGCCTCTGGCTCGAGATCTGGTCGCGCGCGCTGCACGACGACGACGCGCGAGAGACTCGCGAATCCCTCGACCGCCGGTGGCGTGCGGCGCTTCGCGACGTTATCGCCGAAGGCGTGACCACGGGTGACTTCCGCTCCACCGACATCGACGGCGCCGTGGTGCGCCTGGCCTCCCTCATGGATGGCCTGGCGATCCAGCTCGCCCTCGAGGACCCCGACATGACCCCCGACCGGTTCACCGACCTGTGGTGGGAGGCGGCCCGGCTCGAGCTCGGCATGACCGCCGACTGACCGGCCCGGATCCTTGCTGAACGCCCATTCAGGGTGCTACTCTCCTGGGAATCCTGAACGACCGCTCAGGATCAAGGGACGTGAGACCCATGGACGCTTCAGAGCGTCACGACCGGCCGGCCGGCAGCGACACGCGGCGCCAGGCGCGCGACCACCTGCTCCTCAACTTCACCGACATGGGCGGCTACGCCGAAGCCGGGTCGAAGGTGATCGTTCGCGGTGACGGCTGCGAGGTGATCGACGATCGGGGCCGGCGCTTCATCGACGGCCTGTCCGGGCTTTTCTGCTCCAACCTTGGCCACTCCTACGGCGACGAGATCGGCGCCGCAGCACATCGGCAGCTCGCGACACTTCCGTTCACCCCGACGTGGTACCTCGCGCATCCACCGGCTGCCGAGCTCGCCGAGATGCTCACGACGCGCGCGTCGTCACTGGGCATGCAGCGCGTGTTCTTCACCAACAGCGGCGGGGAGGCGGTCGAGGCAGCATGGAAACTCGTGCGCCAGTGGCACGCGATCAATGGAGAGCCGCAGCGCACGAAGGCCATCGCACGACGCATCGCCTACCACGGCACCACGCTGGGTGCCCTCAGCTTCACCGGCATGGCCGATTGCCGTCACGGGTTCGAGCCACTTCCGGTGCCCACCACCCACGTGTCACCCACCTACGCCTACCGGCACCCCGCCGGCGACGATCCTGAAGCCTTCACCCGCGCGCTGCTCGCCGAGATGGAGGACGCCATCGTCTTCGCGGGCCCCGACCAGGTCGCGATGCTCATCGCCGAGCCGGTGCAAAACGGTGGCGGCGCATTCGTGCCGCCGCCCGGCTACTGGCCTGGCCTGCGCGCGCTGTGTGATCGCTACGGCATCGTGCTGGTCGCCGACGAGACCATCACGGCCTACGGGCGGCTCGGCGAGTGGTTTGCCTCGTCACTCTTCGACGGCCGCCCCGACCTCATCACCTTCGCCAAGGGCGTGACCGCCGGCCACGCGCCGCTCGGCGGGGTGCTCATGACCGACCGCATGGCTGCACCCTTCATCACCGGTGGCCACACCTACATGCACGGCAGCACCTACTCCGGGCATCCGCTCACCACGGCGATTGCCGCCGCGGTGCTGCGCATCTACGAGCGCGAGCAGGTATTCGACAACGTGCGCGCGCTGTCACCGCGCTTCGAAGCCGGCCTGCAGGAGCTACGCCGTATCCCGCTCGTTGGCGACGTGCGCGGCATGGGCTACTTCTGGGCCCTCGAGCTCGTCAAGGACCGCACCACCAAGGAGCGCTTCTCCTCCGACGAGGCGGACTGGCTGCTGCGCTCGGAACTCTCCGCCCACATGGACCGGATGGGCCTGCTGTGCCGCCTCGATGACCGGGGCGAGCCGGTGATCCAGCTCTCCCCTCCCTTGGTCTCCGACGCCGCCTTGCTCGACCGGATCGTCGACATCGTGGGCACCGCGACCGAGCGTGCCTGGAAAGCATGGAGCGGTGAGGCGGCACCGAGTTCGGTCGGCGTGCTGCCCGTCTCCAGAACCCGCAATCCCAAGGCTGGTGCCGCGTAGCCTGATCCCATGACGGCTCCGTCCCTGACGCGCACGCAGGAACGCGGTGCCGTGATCACGGCTTTCGTCGCCGCCTCCGCCATGATCCTGGCGCTCGGCACCTACGAGTTCATGATCATTCCCGCGCAGTGGGACCTTGGCCTGAGCGTCGACCAGGCCAACGCCGCCAATGTGATCCCCGCGGGAGCAGCACTCCTGGTCGTCTTTGCATCCAGCACGCTGTGCGATCGGCTCGGCTACCGTCGACTGCTGCTGCTCGGCTCCGCATGCTTCGCCCTCGGGGCGGTCATGGTGATGCTCGCGCCCGGCTTCGCGTTCCTTCTTGCGGGCCGCGCCCTCGGCGGGATCGGCGGCGTGACCATGGGCGTGGTCGGCCTTGCCGTGGTCAACGCCGTCTTCACCGACTCTGCTCGACGCGCCAAGGCCTTCGCCGCATTCGCGGCGCTGCTGCCCGCCGTCTCCTTCCTCTTCCCTCCACTCGGCGCCGTCCTGGCCGAGACCGTGAGCTGGCGGGCCATACCGCTGCTGTGGCTCGCGCTCGGCCTGGTCTCCATCGCGCTGACGGTCAGGACGGTCCCGGCACACCTCGGGGTCACATCGGGCGGCTCGGAGCTCATCACCCCCCTGGTCGCAGGGCTCGCCCTCGCGAGCCTGACCCTCGCGGCCACCGTCGCGAGCAGCGACCTCACCTTCGCCCTCATCTCACTCGTGGTAGCCGTCATCGCCTTCGCGGCGTTCATCGTGCTGCGCAAGGTCGTGCACCTGCGCGGCCTGGATCTGCGCTTGCTGCGCAGTCCGGGTGCGTGGCTGGTTGTTTTCGCCATCATGCTGCTCGCCGGCGCCAACCTCTACTTCTTCACGAGCCTGCTCATCCAGTACCGATTCTTCGATCCGGTCATCTTCGTCGCCATCCTGCTGTCCGCACCTGAGCTCTGCGCCCTGGCGGGCTGCTTCGTCAGCGGATGGGCGGCCACCCGATGGGGAGCGCCCATCACATCGGCCGTCTGGATGCTGCTCGCGGGGTTCGCGTGCTTCTTCGCCCTCACCGTCGGATCTGATGCGTCCATCTACCATCCGGTCGCGGTGCTCTGCCTCGTCGCCTTCCCCAGCGCGGCAGCAGTCGGCCCATTGACCCAGACGCTCATGGACCTAGCGCCCAAGGACGGCTCGAGTGCGCCTGCTGCCATGCGCGATGCCCTGCAGAATCTCGGCGGCAGCCTGGGCGGCATCATCGCCGGTGCCATCGGGCTGACCGCCTTCGTGAGTTACACGACCGGCGCGCTCGCCGAGGCTGGCCTGACGCCCGACATGGCGTCGGTCGTCGCCAATGAGATCGTCAGCGGTACGCACGTCAACGACCTCGCTGCCAAGCCCTGGATGCCCGCTGACGTCGCCGACCTCATCGCTGGCTCACGCGACGTCCTCAACTACGGCCAGTCGGTCGCCTACTGGGGAGCGGCCGCGGCCGCAGGGGCCATGTGCCTTGTCGGCGGCGCGCTGATGCTGTTGTACACGCGAGGGGTACGTCGCCGTGCGCGAAAACTACGAGCCGGCAAGAGGCGGGCCCGGGTCGTTCAGCACGACCACGCGCAGGGGGCCAGGACCGACGTTGGCGATGCCGCGGGGCAGGGCGGGGTCGGCGGCGAAAGCGTCGCCCGGCCCGAATGAGTGGACCTGCTCGCCCAGGGTGACGCGCGCGCTGCCCTCGACGATGAGGTAGACCTCCCGCGCACCGGAGTAGCCGTCGGGATCGTCGGCGCCATGCGCGTGGAGACCCTCGTGACCGCCCTCGGGAATGACCCACATCTCGAACTCCACCGGCCACGGCAGGGCTCGCTCGAAGTAGCGGTTGACCACGATGTCGCCCGTGCCATCGTGCAACTCCGACCACACGGCAGCGTTGTCACCTGAGCGCTGGATGCGAGCGTCGCCGGAGTCCACGCCACGACCGTAGCGCTCACGCTGGCGGGGCGGCCGCCCGGACGCGGGGAAGCCGTCGACTACCACCTGCTAGTTCGGGTGTCCGCCCGAGCTCCAATCGAAGGGGGTCGGCGCGCACGCACGCGAGTTTGAGCTCGTGCCCCAGGTGACATCCCAGCACGGCAGCATGGTCCAGCGGGTCGAGGTGGGGTAGTAGGGGAGGTTGTATACCACCATCGTCTTTCCAGTCCACACGTTGTAGCCACCGCAACTGAAGTCGGCCGCGAGCTTGAAGTTGGCGTTGGACTTTCCCGAGGCGGAGATCGCTCCGCCAGCGCAGTTCTTCCAGCCACTGCCGTCGTT
Source organism: uncultured Actinomycetes bacterium (assembly GCA_903848435.1). Classification (GTDB taxonomy): domain Bacteria; phylum Actinomycetota; class Actinomycetes; order S36-B12; family S36-B12; genus Mxb001. Next base: position 4,778 of record CAINGG010000464.1, read on the forward strand.
GGACTGGAAGACAACGCTGCCGGATGCGTCTCCGCCCGTCGACCCCTGATAGCCGAAGGAACTCGTGATCGCCACCGTCGGCCAGTAGTACGGATAGCCCCGCGCCTGGGACTGCGCACGGGAGATGTTGATACCGAACTTCGGCAGGGCCGGTGGCAACGCCTGCGGAAGCCCGTCATTGAGCGTGGCGGTGAAGACGAGCTCACCCTTGCCGTTGATTCGGGGATGGGACACCTTCACGCTCCGGAAGCTCATCGTCTTGCTCCCGGCGGCGTACCACGTGATCGTGCTCTGGACCCCAGCGCCCTTGCGGTGACCGAGGGAAGTCCACGCCTTTACGAGTTCCTTCGGCTGATAGGTGCCCGAGCGGTCGCCCTTGCCCTTGACCACACCGACCCAGTCGATGGCGGCGTTGGCGGGCGCCTTGATCTTGTAGGTGGACGACTTCACCTTGACGCTGTACGCCGTCTGGCCCTCGCCACCTACGTGCACGAACGCAGCACCGGCAGGCTTCAGGGCGGACCCAGCAGCACCCGCCGAGATGGGAGGGCAAGCGAGGGCAACGGTCACTCCGAGGACGACAGCCGCAGCGGCTGAGACACGGGCACGGGACATCTTCATGGGCGCTTCCCGGGATGGACGAAGGGCGGGTGGGGATTCAAATCTCCCAGCCGGCCGCGACCCTTGGCCCTCCACAGACGGGATTGCCGTGCTACCACGGTCCATGGGGAATGCCGACGGGGGCGGCTCCCTTGTGAGGAACCGCCCCCGTCTCGCGTGGGAGGAAGCGTGAACTAGAAGTCCATGCCTCCCATGTCGCCGCCGCCCGGCATGGCCGGCGCTGCCTTCTCGGGCTTGTCGGCCACGACCGCCTCGGTCGTGAGGAACAGGCCCGCGATGGACGCGGCGTTCTGCAGGGCAGAGCGGGTGACCTTGGCCGGATCGATGATGCCGGCCTTGATCATGTCGACGTACTCGCCATTGGAGGCATCAAGGCCGTGCCCGGCGGGCAGTTCCTTGACCTTCTCCACGACGACGCCACCCTCGAGACCGGCGTTGAACGCGATCTGCTTGAGCGGGGCCGTGATGGCCTGCTTGACGATGTCGGCGCCGACCGCCTGCTCGTCGGTGAGACCGAGAGCGTCGATCTTGGGGCCGGAGGCCACCATCGCCTGGATGAGGGCCACGCCACCGCCGGGCACGATGCCCTCCTCGACGGCCGCCTTCGCGTTGCGCACGGCGTCCTCGATGCGGTGCTTGCGCTCCTTGAGCTCGACCTCGGTGGCCGCGCCGAC
>CAINGG010000465.1 GCA_903848435.1 uncultured Actinomycetes bacterium
CGCACCTACGGCGGCGGCACGCGCAAAGCGAACATCACGATTCAGTTTCCCCTGGAGGAATGGAATGAAGCGTTCGATGAGCAACTTCATCTCGTCACGGCTTCTCGACTCCTTCACGCCCGTGACGAACTCGTCCACGTTGGTGAGGACGATGCGCGAGTATCGCTCGATGAGCGCAGCCTCGAGGGCATCGAGGTCCACGTGTCCGTCGCGGTCCTCGGGGATGGTGACAAGGTCGGCGATGGACTCGCGCCAGGGCAGCTCATTGCTGTGGTGTTCGTAGGGACCGATGAGGACGACGGGGCGCTCCTCGGGCGGGATCGCATCGCTCAGGTGGTAGCGCGCATCCAGGTCGGCTGGAATGCGCATGTTGAGGATGCCGATGAGTCGGTCGATCGCTCCCGTGCAGCCCTGACCGGCGAAGATCACGCAGGTGGAGTCGTCGCCGTGTACGGCATCGCGGATGACGCGCCGGGCATCCTCGCGCAAGCGGGTCGTCTGCAGCCCGGTGCCGCTGGCCTCGGTGTGGGTGTTGGCGTAGCGGGGGAGCACCTCGCCGCGGATGAAGTCCTCGATGAACGTCAGGGCGCGGCCGCTCGCGGTGTAGTCGGCGTAGGTCACCCGGCGCGGGCCGAAGGGCCCATGCATGACGCTGTCCTCGCCGATGATCGAGCAGCGAATCTGCTGCAGGATCGGCTCATCTCCGCTCACGGCCCTACCGTATGCCGACAGGCCGCTAGGCGTCTTTGACCGTGCCCTCGGACTTGGCCGAGCCCCCCGCGATCGGCTCGTCGAAGTCGGCGATAGCCACCTGGGCCGGGCGGCGGATGATCCAGGTGAACACCGCGATGATGGCCAGTGCGCCGAGGATCACCTCCCCGGCATTGAGCAGGCTGTCGTTGGCGTAATCGAGGATCGCGTAGCCGATCTGCTGGCTGAGGATGAAGACGGCCATCACGAGGACGAAGTATCCGAAGGCCTTGCGCAATTTGTCGGGGTGGATTCTCGCCACGATCGTGCTGCCGATGAGCGCTCCCACGACTGCCCCGGCGGTGATGATCAGGATGACGGGCCAGTTGAACTCCGTGGTCGGGTTCAGGCTCACGATCGAGTCGCCGCCGAAGGTGAACATGTAGCCCGCCAGTCCCGCAAAGGACTTCATGGCGACGACGAGCAGCGACGTGGCGACGGCGCGCGGCATGGCCAGCCCAGCGAGCAGGGCGAGGGCCGGCACCACCAGGAATCCGCCGCCGGCTCCGACGAGGCCCGTCACGAAACCGACGACCAGGCCATCGAGCAAAATGCGAAAGAGCGGAAGCCCCTTATGCGCCGCCCCGGGCACCTGCTGGCGTCCGCGGATCATCGCGACGGCGGTGATGCCCATCATCACGGCGAAGGCTGCGAGCAGGAGCGTGCTCGGAAGGCGCGACCCGATCTGGCCGCCGATGAAGGCACCGACCATGCCTGCGCTGCCGAAGAGGAGGCCAATACGCCAGACCACGCGCCCGGCGCGCGCGTGGCTGATCAGGCCGAAGATCGACGTGACACCGACGACAAACAGGCTTGCGGCG
>CAINGG010000466.1 GCA_903848435.1 uncultured Actinomycetes bacterium
CGACCGCCGCGCAGCAACTGTATGCCCCGCAGTGACGACACGGCCTCGCGAACGCGGCCCGCATCCGCAGGCAGCGGGATGACTGCGACATCCGACAGCGCTTCGGCCCAGATGCCGCCTAGGCCCACGGTCAACGTGGGTACGACACCATCCGTACGCGCACACACGAGCATCTCGACGCCCGGCTCGCACATCCGCTCGACAAGAACGCGGGCCTGCGGGTCCAGGTCGAGCAGCCGGCGGGCCGCAGACTCCACATCGTCAGGCGATGTGAGGTCGAGGACAACGCCGCGGGCCTCGGACTTGTGCACGAGCCCGGGCACGACAGCCTTGAGTGCAACCGGTCCGCCGAGTTCGCTGGCGGCAGCAACGGCATCGGCAGCCGACTCGACCACTCGCCCTGCGGGCACCGTGACGCCGTGCTTCGCGAGCAGCGCCTTCGCCTCCGGCTCCGACAGGGATACGGACACGCGTGTCGCACCGGAGACAGCGACGCCCATCGCACGTAGCCGCGACGGCTCCGGCGCCGGACTTTGAAGCGCAGCAAGAGCGCGCAGCGCATTGTCGAGCCCCTCGACGACGCCGTCCCCGCCCTGACCTGGAGTCGTAGCGACCACGAGGGTGTCGTGGCCCGCGCGCTCGCCGCCCACGACTCCCCCCAGTCGCGTGGCGCGCCACTCTTCGCGCGGACCGTCGGGCAGTCCTGGGGGCTCGTCCTGCACGTAGACGAGGTGGCCGACACCCGCATCGCGACCGACCGCCTCGGCCAGCGCGGCAATCGCCTCGGTGTCGGCCCACACCAGTGCGGTGTGGTCGAGCGGATTGGCCACTGTCGCGGCCGGCGGCAGCAACGCGCGCAGCGACTGCTGTGTTGCGTCCGACAGATCAGCGAGAGCCACGCCAAGGTCATCGGCGAGATCGGCGGTGATCGCAGCATCACCGCCGGAGCACGTGAGTACGGCGACTCCGCGTGGATCGCGACGGCCCGCGGCGAGGGCGCGCGCGGTCTCGAGCAGCTCCAGCGGCTGCCGCACCATCACGCCGCCGGCTTCCCGCACCATGGCCGCGAATACCTCCTGGTCGCCGACGATCGCAGCAGTGTGTGCCTGGCCGACCGCCGCGCCACGCACACTGCGCCCTGCCTTGAGGACAACGACGCGCACATCGCGCTCCGCACACTCAGCCAGCGCCCGGCACCAGCGCTCGCCGTTGCCATCCGCTTCGAGATAGAGGGCGATAGAGCGCACGCCGTCGACATGCGCGAGGTGCTCGACCACCATCGGCGAGTCGACGACCGCCGCATTGCCGACGGACACGACCGTGTGCAGTCCCATTCCACCGCGATGCGCCATGCCGATGACGCCGATGTTTCCGCTCTCCGAGACGAGGGCGATGCCGCCGGGTGACTCGGGCAGCGTCACGGCGTCACCCCACAGCGGCGCACGCGCCGCCACGCTGACCAGGCCGTTGCCGTTGGGGCCGATGACGGCCATGTCACCGGCGGCCGCGACCAGCTCAGCCTGCAGATCGAGGCGGCCGGCCTCGGCAAAGCCTGCGGCGTAGACAACCACTCCCCCGCAACCCAGCGATCGTGCGTCAGCGACCAACGCAGGCACCGTCTCGGCGGGCGTCGCGATCACGACGGCGTCGACAGAACCGGCGTCGGCAAGCGTCGGCACGCAGGCGAACCCAGCCGCCGTCGTGCGGGCGGGATGCACTCCCACGACGTCGCCGGTGAAGCCGGCTCGGCGCAGGTTGAGCAGCGTGGAGTTGGCGTAGGTGCCCTCGCGATCCGTCGCACCGACGACCGCCACGGACCGCGGCGCCAGCAAACGGGTCAGGTCGGGCATGCGATCAGGTGAGCATGGCGCGTACGCCGCGCCGCTCCAGCGAGCGCACAACGATCAGGCGCTGGATCTCGGACGTGCCCTCCCAGATGCGATCGACACGCAGCTCGCGCCAGAAGCGCTCGGCAGCGGTGGTGCGCATGTAGCCGCGGCCGCCGAAGATCTGCACTGCCCGGTCGGCACAGCGGTTGGCGGCCTCCGAGCAGAAGAGCTTGGCCATCGACGCCTTGCCGTGCACGAGCTTGGGATCGGCTCCCTCGTCGGCAAGTGCCGCAACCTCAAGACCGAGCAACCGGCCAGCGGCAGCATCGGCAGCGCTGTCGGCGAGCGGGAAGCTCACGCCCTGGTGGTCGATGAGCCGGGCACCTCCCTGCTCACGATTCACGGCCCAGTCGAGGCTCTCCTCGATAAGGCGCTGCATGGCACCGACGCACCGAGCGGCGATACCCAGGCGCTCTTCGGTGAACCAGCGGCGCTGCAGGTCGTCGCCCTCGCCGATCCCGCCGATGATGTCGTCATCGGTGACCACCACATCGGTGAAGCGCAGTGTGGGATGACCGTGCGGATAGCTGTGCGTGAAGGGCACATCGGCGACCGTCTCGATGCCGGGCGCATCGGCCGGCACGGCGAAAAGGGTCGGCAACCTCTGTCCGTCCACCTCTGCGTACGCCATCACCACGATGACAGCCGCAATGGAGCCGTAGGTCACGAACCACTTCTCACCGTTGATGACCCAGCGGCCAACGCCGAGCGGACGTGCCGTCGTGGTCATGCCCGAGGGATCACTGCCCGCCTCGGCCTCGGTCACGGCGTACGCATCGTGCAGTTCCCCGCGCAGTGCCGGCAGCAGCCAGCGCTCCTGCTGGGCGGGGGAGGCGTGCTTCCAGACGTTGTACGCCGTCGGGATGTACCAGGAGACACCGTTGGTGGAACGGCCGAACTGCTCCTCGACGAGGAACCACTCGGTGACGCTCCAGCCGTTGCCCCCGTGCTCGCGCGCATGAGAGCCGCCATGGACTCCGTATTCGACGGCTTTGGCGCGCACGCGCTCCTGGTCGGCGACGGGCAGTGGGCCGCCCGCGAGCTCGGCGGTGACCTCCAGCGGGATGAGCACCTCATCGACGAACGCGGCCGCCCGCTCCTGCAACGGGGCGTGGCCCGGCGGGACGGCGGAGCCGCCCCTGTCGGGCTGATGCGGGTCCGTGCGCACGGCGTCTCCTGCGACTGGAAAGATGTCCGACGCTGGCCAGCGTATCTGAATGACCGTTCAGCCCACCCGCGCTGGGAGGCCAGATGGCGAAGGGTGCCCTGTCGGCCAAGGCGCCGGAGGAGCGA
>CAINGG010000467.1 GCA_903848435.1 uncultured Actinomycetes bacterium
CGAAGACATATTTGGGCTGGAAGTGGATGTCGGCGATCACGGGGATGCCTGACTTGCGGGCGATCTGGGGTAGGGCGTCGGCATCGTCCTGGCTGGGCACGGCGACCCGGACGACCTGGCACCCGGAGGCGGTGAGTTCGGCGATCTGCTGCAAGGTGGAGTTGACGTCGGCGGTGAGCGTCGTCGCCATCGACTGCACGCTGACGGGGGCACCTCCGCCGACCTGCACGGGATGAGTGGGGTGCCGCAGTAGCAATGCACGGCTGTGTCGACGAGGGGCCAGGACGGGAGGGGGAGCTGAGGGCACGCCCAGGTCAATGCTCACCCGCTCAGTATCCCCGAGGTCCTCGCCGACCACATCCCGGCGTCAGCCCAGGGTGATCGGCTTGACCAGATCGGCGAAGATCACGACGGCGCCGACGCCGACCAGCACGACCGCGACGACATAGGCGACCGGCAGCATGCGAGCGACATCGACGGGGCCTGGATCCGGTCGGCCACGCCACCGGGCCACCTTGCGACGCGCGCCCTCGTAGAGCGCTCCCGCGACGTGCCCGCCATCCAGGGGCAGGATCGGCAGGAGGTTGAACAGGAAGAGGAAGAGGTTGAGCGAGGCGGCCAGCCCGAGGAAGATCGCGAGCTTGGCTTCGCCCGGCTCCTCCGAGGCGACGATCTCGCCGCCGAGCCGGCTCACGCCGACGACGCTGACGGGGCTATCGGTCTGACGGTCGCCGCCGCCGATGAGCGTGTCGCTCACGAGTTCGTAGAAGCGCACCGGTAGCGACACGAGCGCCACCACCGACCGTTCCGTGAGGTCCCACATCGCGGCGGGAACGCTGGACCACGGCTGGGGCACGTAGGCGATCTCAGGGCGCAGACCCAAGAACCCGGTCGTCTGCGTCTGCCCGGTGGGCTCACCGCCCTCGTCGTAGACCGGCCGGGTGACCTGGGCGACGTCGATAGGCAGGACGACGGTCGTCCCGTCCGCGCGCTCGACCGTCACATCGAGCGTTCGCTGCCCGCCTTCGCGGACGGCGGCGGTCATGTCCTCCCAAGCCCCCGGTGCCTGGCCGTCGATGGCGATGATGGTGTCGCCGGGCTGCAGCCCCGCAGCCGCGGCCGGTGATGGGCCCAATGCGCACGTGCCGTCGGGCTGGGTGGCACCCGTCGGATTGCTCACCGAAGGAAGGCATGGAACGACGGCATTGACCTGCAAGGTCGCCTGGGGCACGCCGATCCCGACGAGCACGGCTCCGAAGAGCAGGAAGGCGAGGACGAGATTCATGAAGGGGCCGCCCAGCATGATGATCACGCGCTTGTGGACGGGGAGTTTGTAGAAGACGCGGTCCTCATCGCCCGGGGCGATCTCCTCCAGCGACTGTCGCCGTGCGTCCTCGACCAATGTGGCAAGACGTCCGGTCGACATGCGGCCCGCGGTGCCTTCGGGGGCGCCCTTAGGCGGCGGGATCATGCCGATCATGCGGATGTAGCCGCCGACAGGGATGGCCTTGACGCCGTATCTCGTCTCGCCGCGCACCTTGGACCACACCATGGGGCCGAACCCGACCATGTATTCGGTGACCTTCACCCCGAACTTCTTAGCGGGGACGAGGTGACCGATCTCGTGCAGCGCGATCGAGGCCAAGATGACGAGGAGGAACGCCAGGATGCCGACGATCTCCCACATCAGCGCGCCCCTTCCTCGATGACCTCGACCGCGACTCCGCGTGCCCAGGCGTCTGCAGCAAGGACGCGCTCGACGGTGTCGGCGTTCCCCCGATTGTCGCCCGATAGGTGCCGGTGAAGCACCTCGGACACGGTGTCGACGATCCCGGTGAAGGGCAGGCGTCCGTCGAGGAAGGCCGCGACGGCGATCTCGTCCGCGGCGTTGAAGACGGCAGGAGCGGTGCCGCCGGCCGATCCGGCCAGCCGAGCCAGCGCGACTGCCGGGAATGCTGATTCGTCGAGAGGCTGGAACTCCCAGCTCGTCGACCGGCTCCAGTCACACGCGGGTGCGGCACCGGCCACCCGATCAGGCCACCCGAGGGCCCAGGCGATAGGCAGCCGCATGTCCGGCGGGCTGGCCTGTGCCAGCGTCGACCCGTCGGAGAACTCCACCATCGAGTGCACGATCGACTGCGGATGCACGACGACATCGATGCGATCGAGGGGAATGTCGAAGAGCAGGTGCGCCTCGATCACCTCCAGGCCCTTGTTGACCAGCGTGGCCGAGTTGATCGTGACCAGCGGTCCCATCGACCACGTCGGATGCGCGAGCGCCTCGTCGGGTGTCGCCGTGGCGAGGCGCTCGGCGTCCCACCCGCGGAAGGGACCTCCGCTCGCCGTGAGGATCAGTCGTGCCACCTCGTCACTACGTCCGCCCATCAGGCACTGCGCCAGCGCCGAGTGCTCGGAGTCAACGGGCCGGATCTGGCCCGGTGTCGCGCGCTCCTTCACCAGGGGCCCACCGATGATGAGGGACTCCTTGTTGGCGAGTGCGACCACGTTGCCCGACTCGAGCGCGGCCAGCGTCGGCAGCAGGCCCGCAGCACCAGCCATGGCGTTGAGGACGACGTCGCATGGCGCCGCCGCGAGTGTCGCCGACTCCACAGCACCGAGCGCCACGCGATCGACTCCGAACTCGCGGGCCTGCGCGGCGAGGAGGTCAGGCTGGCTCCCCCCGGCCCCGAGGCCGACAACCCGGAACAGGGCAGGATTGCGCCGAACCACGTCAAGGGCCTGGACCCCGATGGACCCCGTGCTGCCCAGGATGATGATGTCCCGGGGCTCGCTCACGGCCTGATTGTCCTACGCTCATCCCATGACCGACACCCTGACGCCCCCCGCTACCGCGCTCCCCCAGGAGCGGCGCCTCGTGACGGAGATCCCCGGGCCGCGCTCCCGCGAGCTCATGCAGCGGCGCGTCGGGGCTGTCTCTGCTGGCGTGGGGGGCACCATGCCCGTCTTCGCCGAGCGCGCGGGCGGCGGCGTCATCGTCGACGTCGACGGCAATTCCTTCATCGACCTGGGCTCGGGCATCGCGGTCAACACCGTCGGCAACGCCAACCCGCGGGTCGTCGAGCGAGTGCAGCGGCAGGTCGCCGAGTTCACCCACACCTGCTTCATGGTCACCCCCTACGCCGGATACGTGGAGGTTTGCGAGGCCCTCAACAGGCTCACACCCGGCGACCACGACAAGCGGTCGGCTCTGTTCAACTCCGGTGCCGAGGCGGTCGAGAACGCCGTCAAGATCGCGCGCTCCTACACCAAGCGCCAGGCCGTCGTGGTCTTCGACCACGGCTACCACGGCCGCACCAATCTCACGATGGCCCTCACGGCCAAGTCGATGCCCTACAAGCACAACTTCGGTCCGTTCGCGCCCGAGGTCTACCGCATGCCGATGTCCTACCCCTTCCACGACGGCCCGCACGGCGGCCTCGAGGTGGCCTCATGGGCGATCTCGAAAATGGAGAAGGAGATCGGTGGCAGCAGCATCGCGGCCATCCTCATCGAGCCCATCCAGGGTGAGGGCGGGTTCATCGTCCCCGCGCCTGGCTTCCTCCAGGCACTGCGCGACTACGCCACGCAGCACGGCATCGTCTTCATCGCCGACGAGGTCCAGTCCGGCTTCTGTCGCACCGGCGCGTGGTTCGCCTGCGAGCACGAGGGCATCGTCCCGGACCTGATCACGACCGCCAAGGGCATCGCGGCGGGATTGCCGCTCGCCGCCGTCACCGGGCGCGCCGACATCATGGATTCCATTCATGTCGGAGGCCTGGGTGGCACCTACGGAGGCAACCCCATCGCCTGCGCGGCAGCGCTGGGCTCGATCGAGACCATGGAGGTCGATGACCTCAACGGGCGCGCACGGGCGATCGGCGACCTCCTCGTCTCGCGCCTCACCGACATGGCGTCGCGCATTCCTGCCATCGGCGACGTGCGAGGCCGCGGCGCGATGATCGCCATGGAGATCGTGCAGCCGGGCACGCTGACCCCCGATCCCGAGCTCACGCAGCGCGTCGCGAAGGCGTGCCATGCCCAGGGCGTCATCGTGCTGACCTGCGGCACCTACGGCAACGTCATTCGATTCCTGCCGCCGCTGACGATCACCGACTCGCTGCTGCTCGAAGGGCTTGATGTCGTCGAGGCGGCCTTCAGCGCCTGAGGCCTACTGCTCGCGACAGTGCCACTGCTGGCCGTAGCCCTCACTCATGAGGTCCAGGTAGGGCACGGCGTCGAGCGCCTCCGGGCCGAGCACGCCGGCGCCCGACCACACGCCCGACGCCAAGAGCTCCAGGGCGATGACGGGGTTCATGGCGGTCTGCCAGACCACCGCCTGCGTGCCGTATTCGCGCATGGTCCACTCGTTGTCGGCGACGTGATAGAGGTAGACCTCTCGAGGCTTGCCGTCCTTGCCGGTGCCCGTCACCCACAGTCCCGCGCACGTCTTGCCGGACATGACGTCGCCTAACTGCGCGGGGTCGGGCAGGCATGCTGCGACCACGTCGCGGGGGCTCACCTGCTGCCCGCGCACCGTCACCGGGGCGGTGCGGTCCAGGCCCAGCTTGTGCAGGGTCTTGAGCACCTCGATGAACTCATCGCCGAGGCCGTACTTGAACGTCACGCGCTTGCAGTCGATCCAGCGCGGCATGAGCAGGACTTCCTCGTGCTCGACGTTGACGCACTCGACCGGTCCGATGCCGTCGGGGAAGTCGAATACCTCCGCGCCGGAGAAGGGGGCGGTCGTGAACCAGCCGCGGTCCTTCTCCCAGACCACGGGCGGATTCAGGCACTCCTCGATGGTCGTCCAGATCGAGAAGCTCGGCGCGAAGTCGTAGCCGCGGACCACGAGGTTGGCCCCGTCGCGCACGCCGAGCTCGTCGATCTCAGAGAAGAGGTGATCAGCGGCGTAGCGAGCGAAAACATCAGCCAGGCCCGGCTCGACGCCGATTCCACAGAGCGCCAGCAGGCCGCGCGCCTCCCACGCGGGGGACTTGTCGAACTGCTCGTCGCCGAGCTTCACGAAGGTGTCGCTGTGCGGGCGTTCCGGGTGCGACTGCGACAGGCTCATGGCCGTGTCGAGATAGTTGGCTCCCGCATCGAAGGCGCCATCGAAGATCGGCATGTTGAACCGTGGATCGACCACGTTGAGCACGTGCGTGATGCCGTGCTGCTGGCACAGCGCCGTGACCGCCGCCTTGTCTGATGCATCGAGTGCCGCAGCCGAGAATCGCGAATCGCCCGCGCGGGCGACGATGGCTTCTGCGCGGCTGACGTCGTAATCGGCCGCGACCCAGCGCTCGAAGAAGTCGCGACGCTGGGCGATGAGAGCGGCCGAGGTGCCCACCCCGCCTGAGCCAACGGCGAGGACCCGAATGCTCATGTCGGCTCCTCTCGATCAGCCAGCAGCGGCTGGCGCGGATTCCACGGCGGGCCACCGGCGGCGTCCGCGCGCCGCCGAGCCATGGCCGACAGGGCCTCGAGCACGACGCGACTGCCCAGCAACGCCGTGATGTCGGCATGGTCG
>CAINGG010000468.1 GCA_903848435.1 uncultured Actinomycetes bacterium
GAACTCACCGTGGGCAAGCCGCAGGTCGTCACGCGCACGATCGAAGGGAAGCTCCAGGAGCCGATGGAGCGGCTCAGCGTCGACATTCCCGAGGACTACCTCGGTGTCGTCACGCAGCTCATGGCCCTGCGCAAGGGCCGCATGGAGCAGATGGTCAACCACGGCACGGGGTGGGTGCGGATGGAATACCTCGTCCCGGCTCGCGGACTCATTGGCTTCCGCACGGAGTTCCTCACCGAGACGCGCGGCACCGGGCTCCTGCACCACGTCTTCGACCGTTATGAGCCATGGCACGGCGAGCTGCGCACGCGTCCGTCCGGATCGCTGGTCGCCGACCGCTCGGGTCCGACAACCGGCTTCGCCCTGGCCAACCTCCAGGAGCGCGGCACCATGTTCGTCGGCCCGGGCACCGAGGTGTACGAGGGGATGATCGTGGGCGAGAACTCCCGGTCGGACGACCTCGACGTCAACCCGACCAAGGAGAAGAAGCTCACCAATATGCGGCAGTCGTCGGGCGATGTGCTCGTGCCGCTCATCCCCCACAAGCAGCTCTCGCTCGAGCAGGCCCTGGAGTTCTGCCGCGAGGATGAGTGCGTTGAGGTGACCCCCCAGGCGGTCCGCATCCGCAAGGTCCAGCTGGCGGCCACCGACCGGGCCAAGTCCCGCTCACGGGGTGGTAGCCGCTCCTCATAGGCCCCCCACGACCCCGTCGCGATCCGGTCACGATCCCGGGGCGTTCCTGCGACCGCGCCTTATGGGGCCCGGCCCGGGCGTACAGTGCGACCGTCCCGGCCCCCGGGGCGGAGAGGCGGAGTGCGTGTCCACGGCTGTCGAGGCTCCTCCCGAGCCCACCCAGGAGATCAAGGGGCGTTCGCTGTCCCAGATCGCCTGGGGCCGCCTACGGCGCGACAAGACCTTCATCGCCTCCGCGATCGTCCTCCTTCTCATCGTTCTCATTGCCATCTTCGCCCCGCAGATCTGCAGCCTGATCGGGGTGGACCCCTACGAGCTCGATGCGTCGGCGATCGACGACTCGGGAGGCAAGCCCATCGGGCCCTGGGGCGGAGCGAGCGTCGATCATCCGCTCGGGGTCGAGTGGGGCACCGGACGCGACATTCTCGCGCGCCTGCTCTACGGCCTTCGCATCTCGCTTCTGATCGCGACGTGCGCGACGATCCTCGTCGTCGTGCTCGGCACCGTCTTCGGGATCATTTCCGGCTACGCGCGCGGCTTCACTGACGCGGCCATCGGCCGTTTCATGGACTTGATCCTGGCCTTCCCATTCCTGCTGATCGTGCTGGCGCTGTCCGGAGCGCTGACGCAGCGGCTCACTGCGCTGGGAGTGCCCGAGGGCAACGCCTCGCGCATTACCTACCTCATCCTCGTGCTGGGAATCTTCGGCTGGCCCTACCTCGCGCGCATCGTGCGCGGCGAGGTCCTGAGCCTGCGCGAGCGGGAGTTCGTCGAGTCGGCCCTGTCGATCGGGGCGAGTACGCCGCGCATCCTCTTCCGCGAGATCCTGCCCAACCTCTGGGCCCCGATCCTGGTCTACGCGACCCTGCTGCTGCCGACCTACATCGCGGTGGAGGCTGCCCTGTCGTTCCTCGGCGTGGGTGTCCTGCCGCCCGAGCCGTC
>CAINGG010000469.1 GCA_903848435.1 uncultured Actinomycetes bacterium
GTGAAGCTCGATCGTCGTGGCTGGGCGGCTGATGATCCGCGGGATCGGTCGTGGACCCTGTGGTTCCACTCGCTGGCCTGGCTGGTTCCGCTCGCCCTCGACGACTCCGAGACGGCGATCGAGGTGTTTGAGGAGCGCGATCGAGCGCTACCCGACCCAGGCAGGATCGGCGACAAGGAGGCCCTGCGGGCATCGGGCTGGACCCAGGGCCAGTTCCGCACTCGGCTCGAGACGGCCACCTGCCTCTACGCGCTGACGGGCGATGAACGCCTCAAGCCCATCGCGGTACGCCTTGCCGAGGCCAACATGGATCCCGATCGCTATCCCGGGCCGCCTAACTTCCCGGTCCACAATCACGGCGCCATGTCCAATGTCGCGCTGATGCAGGCCGGCAAGGCGTTCGGTGTGAGCGAGTGGAATGACGTTGCGCTCAGCAGGTTCGAACGCGACATGCCCGAGGTGTTCGAGCCCTGCGGAATGATGTTCGAGCAGGCCAGCGGTTACCAGCTTCACAATGTGCGGCTGTACTCCAAGGCCGCCGATCGCCTGGGCGAGCCGCTGGAGCAGCCGCACCGCGCCCTAGGTGCCCTCGTACGACCCGACGGCGTACTCGAGGCGATTGGCGATGGCCAGCCCAGCCTCGACGCAGCACCCAATGGCGAGAGTCTGTGGTGCACCAAGACCGGCTGGGCGGCCGCGACCGTCGAGGACATGCACTTCACGCTGCGCTTCGGCCCGCGAATGAACTTCCATGGTCACCGCGACCACGGCAGCATGACGTGGTTCACCTATGGCATCCCGGTGCTGTCGGATCGCGGACTTTATGACAAGGAGCGGGGAGACCGCTTCGAGTTTGCGCACTCCATGGCGGCTCACTCCGTCTTCGAGCCCCTTGGCGTACCCCAACTCAATCCAGAGACCTCGGCCCAGCGGCTTTCGGACACGTCGTTCCGCCTGCGCGACAGCGACGAGGGTGTGACTCGGCAGCGCACCGTGACTTTCAGCCGGGCTCGGCTGACCGTTCGCGATGAGGGCACGGGTGCGAAGGAGTGGATCCAGCACTTCCAGCTTGCGCCAGGGTGGAAGCCCACTAACACCGGGGCGATCCACGAGTCGGGCGCGACATTGACGATCAGTTGCCCACGCTGGAAGGCGGTGAAGGTCGAGTCCTTCACGGCCTGGCGTACGGCGGTTGCCGCCTGGGACTTGCAATGCCGAGTGACGGCCAAGGTGGCACGGGTCGCCACCACTTTGACGGTGAGCCCGCCCGTTGATGGCTAGCACGCTGCTTCGGGGGATGGTTGCGTGCGCGGCCGCCTCGCTGGTGACCCTCGGCGTCATCTCGCTCCCGGCATCGGCCGCTGACCGGCTGCCGCGCATCTGCGACACCGAGGTCAACTCGGCGAAGCGCATGGGGGCTGATGTCACCGAGCTTGGTGACTCAGGGATCCTCCGACTGGATGGCCGCAGTGTCGATGTCGTAGGAGATGACGCCCAGTGGCGGCAGAACGTGCGGGGCGACACCACTTTTGTCACCCGTTTCCACTCCATGGCCTGGGTCGTCCTTGCTGCGCGGCAGGACTTCCCGGTTGTCGACCTCGTGCTTGCGCGCGATGCCGCCCTCCCGGATCCCGGGTCGACTGTCGACCAGGATCGCCTTCGAGCGACAGGCTGGACTCAAAGCGCCGTACGCCTGCGCATGGGTGTCGTTAGTTGCCTTTTCGAGTACACCAAGGACGAGCGCCTCATCCCGGTGATGGATCGTCTCGTGCTTGCCAACGCCGATCCCGTCCGCTACCGCGGACAGCCGTTGAATCGCGTACACAATCACGGCACGCTGGCCAA
>CAINGG010000470.1 GCA_903848435.1 uncultured Actinomycetes bacterium
CCACAGCTCGACGGTGCGCGTGCGTCCGTCGAAGGAGTAGATCGTCGGCACTGTCGTGTGGTCGGTGTAGACAAGCCAGGCAACCGGACCGCCGTCGGGCTGTTCGACCGGCCCGCCGATGGTGCCGGCACCGGGCAACTCGATGCGTTCGAGGAGTTCGCCGGTCTCCAGATCGTGCAGGGTCATCTCGCTGACCACGTGCCGGGTCCACACGGCGAGGAGCAGCGGCCGGATGAGATCGGGGCCGTCAAGGAGAGCGAACCCGTCCAGCACGGCTTCGGGATCCTCGGGGAGCAGGTCGCGCCACGGCTGGTCGACGATGGCGTCCGGTGCGCTCACGCACAGTCGTCCGCGTGGCGCGTCGAGATCAGTGGAGATGTAGAACAGCCCATTGCGTCCCACCTGGATACCGGTCTGCGCGTCGACGTCGCCCTGCACCAATCTGAACGCCGGGGATTCCGGCGGTGACGAGCGCAGGTCCGCGATCCACAGGTCATTGCGCGGCTCAGTGCCCTCGGAGGCCGACACCTGCAGCCAGTGCCCATCACGGCTGACCTCGACGCCGTAATAGTTGGTCATCGTCATGCCAGCGCCGAACACCAGGATGTCGTCGTCGGTGCTCGCACCGACCGTATGCAGGTAGACGCGTCGGTGGAATTGGCGCTCCGGCTCGGGCAGGAGCTCGGGAGCGATACGGCGTACGTAGTAGAAGCGCTCACCGCCCGGCAGCCATGCGATGGGCGAGTAGCGGCACCGGTCGATGCCGTCCTCGATGATCTCTCCGGTCGAGGTGTCGATGACGGCGAGGATCGACTCCTCGTTGCCACCGATGGAGTACTGCAGGGCCAGGCGATCGCCCTCCTTGCTCGGCTGCCAGGAGTCGAGAGTGGTCAGGCCACTGGGGTCCTTGGCCATCGGGTCGAAGAGGGCTCGGCCCGGTCCGTCGCCCTCGCGCACGTAGAGGACCGGGAACTGCTGCCCGGGCTCGCGCCGGGTGAAGAACGTCCAGCGACCGCGGACGTAGGGCGGCGACACCGATCCGGAGCCCATGAGTTGCTCGATGCGTGCGGCGAACCGATCGCGCCGGGACCAGGCCGCGCGCTCCTGCTCCATCAGCGCGTCCTGCGCCGCGCGCCAGTCCACGGAGCGGGGGTCCTGGGCATCCTCCAGCCAGCGATAGGGATCGGGCACGGGGCGCCCGTGCAGGTCGTCAACCAGGTCGAGGCGCTCGGCGGCGGGATAGTCGGGCATGGTCCGACCCTAGGGCGTCCCCTGCGGGCCCGGCGCCGACCCTAGGGTGGTCGCATGGCCGCCCTCCACGACCTCACTGCGCTCGAGCAGGCCGAGGCGATCCGCAACCGCACCCTCTCGCCGGTGGAACTCGCCGAGCACTACATCGCTCGCACGGAGGCGCTCAATGACACCGTTGGCGCATTCATCTCGCTGACTCCGGAACTCGCACTCCAGCAGGCGCGCGATGCCGAGCAGGCGGTCATGGATGCTGCTGACCCATCGGAGCTTCCGGTGCTGCACGGTGTCGTCGTTCCGGTCAAGGATCTGCAATTCCTCGCCGGCGTTCGCTGCACCATGGGCTCGGCGGCCTACGACATCACTCCCTTCGGTGACGACCACATCGTCACCCGGCTCAAGCAGGGCAACGTCGTGATGACCGGCAAGACCAACACCCCGGAGTTCGGGCTGCCCTGCTACACCGAGCCTTCCGTCGCACCGCCTGCGCGTACGCCGTGGGACCTCACCCGATCCGCGGGCGGATCGAGCGGCGGTGCGGCCGCCGCCGTCGCCGCGGGGCTCGCGCCTGTGGCGCACGGCTCGGATGGCGGAGGTTCGGTGCGCATCCCGGCGAGCGTGTGCGGACTCGTCGGCATCAAGACGGCGCGCGGCCGCACGTCGACCGGCCCTTTGCGCGATCCCGTGGGCGAGTTCCCGGTCAACGGCCCCCTGGCGCGCACGGTCCGCGATGCCGCGGCACTGCTCGACGTCATGGCGGGTGCCTTCCCCGACGATCCCTACCCGGCCCCACCGCTTCCGCCGGGCGAAACCTTCCTCAAGGCCGCGGGCCGTGAGCCGGGCGTGCTTCGCATCGGTCGGTTCCGCACGCCACTGATCGCGAGTTCCGAGGTGCACCAGGACTGCATCGATGCGTATGACTCCGCGAGCATGCTGCTGGAGGAACTCGGCCATGTCGTCGAGGACTTCACGCCGGCCTTCCCCGACTCCATGGTTGCCACCTTCGAGACGATCTGGTCCGTGCTCGCGCTGCTCACGCCCGTGGACCCGGCGCTCGAAGGCGAGCTCATGCCGTTGACGCGCTATCTGCGTGAGCGCGGCGCGCGCGTCAGTGGTGTCGAGCTCGCCGGAGCTGTGTCATTCGCGCGCATCATCTCGCGCGGCGTCATCGCCGCGGCCGCGCCGTATGACGTCCTGCTCTCCCCGACGCTGGCCCAGCCGCCCGTGCCGGTGGGCTACTTCACCGATGGTGGCGACCCTGCCGCAGACTTCGAACGCCAGAAGGCCTTCACCCCGTTCACCGCCCTCTTCAACGTGACCGGGCAGCCGGCCATCTCGGTGCCCCTGCATTGGACTGCGCAGGGGCTGCCCATCGGCGTGCACTTGGTCGGTCGGCCCTACGACGAGCTCACCCTGATCTCGCTCGCGGCCCAGTTGGAGCAGGCCAAGCCGTGGCTGGGGCGGCATCCGGAGATCTGGTGAGCCCGGAGCTCGTCGAGCTGGCGCGTGCCTACGGCGTCGCGGTCGACTACTGGGACCAGTCCGGGGCGCACGTCGATGTCGCTCCCGGCATCGTCGAAGAGGTACTCACCGCCCTCGGCGCAGACGTGTCGTCCGAAGACGCGATTCGCAGCAGCCTGGCCGAGGCGCGGATTGCGCGGTGGCGGCGCACCCTGCCTCCGACCGTCGTCACCATCGGCGGTCGCTACGCCCAGGTGCCCGTGCACGTCGCGCACGGCACCGATGTACGCGTGTGGATCGAACTCGAGGACGGTGGCATCGTCGAGCCGACGCAGAGCAACCGTTGGGTCGACCCCGTCGATGTCGATGGTCGACTGGTTGGCGAGGCGACCTTCGTCATACCGGCGGACGTCCCGCTCGGGTGGCACGTGCTCAAGGCCCTGTCCGATGGCGGCCTCGCTGAGTCGACCCTCGTCGTGACGCCTGAGCGACTGCACCCGCCGGCGCTAGCCGATGGCGGGCGCCTGTGGGGTTTCATGGCGCAGATCTACTCCGTGCGCTCACGCAGGTCATGGGGCATCGGCGACCTGGTCGACTTGGCCGACCTCGTGGCGTGGAGCGGGCAGGCGCTCGGCGCGGACTTCACGCTGGTCAATCCCTTGCATTCGGCCAACCTCTACCCCCCGATGATTCCGTCCCCCTACCTGCCGACGACGCGACGCTTCGCCAACCCGATCTACCTGCGCATCGAGGCCATCCCCGAGTACGCCTACCTCGACGCCAAGGACCGCAAGCGCGTGCGCCGCCTGGGCAAGCCGCTGCGCGCGTCGAACCAGGCTCTGCTCGATCGTGATGCGGCATGGGCCGCCAAGACAGCGGCGCTCGACATCATCCGTGGCGTCGCGCTATCACCCGGGCGCCAGGCGCAGTACGACGCCTTCGTCACGCGCGAGGGAGACGGGCTCGTCGACTTCGCGACGTGGTGCGCCCTTGCCGACACCTACGGTGGCCGGTGGCGCGACTGGCCGGAAGCACTGCGGCATCCCCGGTCACCCGAGGTGATCGAGTGGCGAGTGGCTCATGCCGATGCTGTCGAGCGCTATCTCTGGATGCAGTGGCTGCTCGATGAGCAACTCGAATCCACGCAGAGCGCAAGCGTCGACGTCGGCATGCGCGCAGGCGTCATCCACGATCTTGCCGTCGGCGTGACGGCAGACGGTGCCGACGCGTGGCGACTGCAGGACATCCTCGCGCAGGGAGTGTCGGTGGGGGCGCCGCCGGATATGTACAACCAGCTCGGCCAGGACTGGGCTCAGCCGCCGTGGAAGCCCGACGCCCTGGCCGAGGCGGGATACCGGCCCTACGCCGAGATGCTACGCACGCTCCTCCGGCACGCCGGCGGCGTGCGCATCGACCACGTGCTCGGGCTCTTCCGCCAATGGTGGATTCCCCGGGGTCGCGAAGCCAACCAGGGCACCTTCGTCTATCTGGACCATGAGGCACTCGTGGGCATCCTTGCCCTGGAGGCGCACCGTGCGGGAGCCCTCGTCATCGGCGAGGACCTCGGCACGGTGGAGCCATGGGTGCAGGACGCGCTGCGAGAACGCGGCATTCTCGGTACGTCGATCCTGTGGTTCGAAAGGTGGGAGGGCGGCGCGCTGCGAGCACCTGAGCACTGGCGCACCGACGTACTCGCGAGTGTCGCCGTGCACGACCTGCCACCGACCGCGGGCTACTTGCGCGGCGAGCATGTGCGCATTCGCGATGAGCTCGGCCTGCTCGCGAGGTCCGTTGACGATGAGCGCGCCAAGGACACGGCTGAGACGGGGGAGTGGCTGGCACTCGCGCGTGAGCGCGGATGGCTAGCCGATGACGTCGACGAGGCCGACATGGTGGTGGCACTGCATCGGGTGGTCGGGGCGTCTCCGGCCCGACTGGTCGGCATCTGCCTTCCCGACCTCGTCGGCGATATCCGCGCGCAGAATCAGCCGGGCACGGACCAGGAGTACCCGAATTGGCGGGTGCCGCTGGCCGATGCGCGGGGGCGTGCGGTCTTCCTGGAGGACCTGCCGGGCGCCGTGCTCACCGCTCCCCTCCTGCGCGCCATCAGCGTCACGCCCTAGGCTGTCGCCATGTCTTTGTTCGCCGTCGACCCGATGTGGCAGGCCCCGCCGACGTACACCCCGCTGGAGGCCATCGGCCTCTTCGTGGGTATCCCGCTGACCGTCATCATCGTGGTCGCCCTCGCCGTCTACGCCCCGGGCTGGATCCGCGGGCGCCAGGGCGAGAGCGACGAGGCGGGTGCCGGCGGCCCGGTCTGGGCGACGAGCCCGGCCGGCGCCATGGCCGCACCGTCGGGCCCGGGCATCCTCACGCCCGCGGGGCCGACCGACCACACCGAGCGCGGGGGTGCCAGTGGCCAGTGGTGACCTGACCCCGGCCCAGCTCGCCGAGCTCCATCGGCTCCTCCTGCACGCGCAGGAGCAGTCCGGCCTCACCTTCAGCGTCTACCTCGGCGCGTGGAAGGACGCTCGCGAGGGTGCCGAAGCGATGCTCTCCCGCCTACCCGATCCGGACCGCAGCGTCCTGGTCGCCGTTGATCCGCAGGGCCGCACCCTGGAGATCGTCACCGGTCGACTGGCGCGCATTCCGCTCGATGACCACGCCTGCGGACTCGCGGTGCTGTCCATGACGAGTTCCTTCGTCGCCGATGACCTGATGGGCGGCCTCCGCGACGGCCTTGGCGTACTCGCCGATCACGGAAGGCGCATGCGCGTCTTCCACGTCGACCAGGTCTAGGACGTTGCGGCCGCGTCTACGACGCGTCTGCCGCCCGTGCCCGAAGCGAACGCTGCACGCCGTCACGGCCTTCGATCACCAAGCGTCGTAGCGCGGGGTTGAGGTCGTCGCGCGCCAAGAAGGCATCGGTCTGCCGGACGGTCTTGTCGTCGACGATGAGAGACGGATACATCCCCATGGCGATCGCCTGGCCCATCTCCATCGTCTGCGCGTCCCAGGTGGCGACGACCTGTCCGAAGAAGCGCTCGCGGAAGGGCGTGAGGATGGCGACCTGGTCGGGCTGGACGAAGCCCATGATCGTCGACTCCAGCACCGCGTTGGGAAGCTCGGTGCTCTCCATGATTTCCGCCCACGCAAGATCCTTGGCCTCGGGTGAGGGACGGGCAGCTCGCGCGAGCGCCGCCTGGCGACGCCCGGTGGCCGTGTCGTCGCGGTCGAGCTCGGCATGAATGGCGTCGAGTTCGGCGCGACCCGTGGCGGCCAGTCGCTGGAGCAGGAACCAGCGAAGGTCCGCGTCCACCGCTAGTCCGGGGAGGACGACGTTCCCGTCGAGCAAGCCCGCGACCGTGTCGAGATGCGCTTCGGATGTGGCGCACGCCGTGAAAGACCGGACGAAGGCGAGTTGGCTGTCCGAGCCTGCGTCGGCGGTGCGCATGAGGCCGTCCAGCGTGTCAGCCAAGCGCTGCAGGTAGCCGGGTCGATTCGCTGGATCGGCGAAGAGGTCGATCGCTGACTTGACCTGGCGCAAGGTTTGCTGCACCACGCTGATGTCGCTCTCGTAGGGCAGGCCGGAGATCACCAGCGCGACGTACTCACCGGTGGGGACCTCGGCATCGCGCACCATGTCCCAGGCGGCGCCCCACACCAGGGCGCGGGGCATCGATGCGGTGAACTCGCCCAGGTGAGCCACGGCGGTGCGCCACGACCGATCGTCGAGCCGCACCTTCGTGAAGGTCAGGTCGTCGTCATTGAGCAGCAGCAGGTCGGGCTGCTTGGCGCCGGCGAGCTGCGGGACCTCCGTGCGCGGGCCGGTCACGTCGAGCTCGATGCGGTCGCGGCGTACCAGGCCGTCGGCGGTGAGGTCGTAGAGCCCGAGGGCCATCCGATGGGATCGCAGGGTGGGAGCGACCCCCTCCGGCAGGCGGGGCGGCTCCTGCAGGATGGCGACACTGGCGTAGGTGCCGTCGTCGTTGACGACGATGTCCGGGCGCATGAGGTTGACCCCGGAGGTCTGCAGCCACTCGGCCGTCCATCCCGACAGGTCCCGGCCCGACGCGGCCTCCAGCTCGCTCAGCAGGTCACTGAGCTCGGTATTGCCCCAGGCGTGCTTGGTGAAGTAGGCGTTGATGCCGCGATTGAAGTTGTCCTCGCCCACCCAGGCCACCAGTTGTCGCAGGGCGGACGCGCCCTTGGCGTAGGTGATGCCGTCGAAGTTCACGCGTACGGCATCGAGGTCGACCATGTCGGCAGCGATGGGGTGCGTCGATGGCAGTTGGTCTTGGCGGTAGGCCCATGCCTTGCGCAGGTTGCCGAAGGTCGTCCAGGCGTCGGAGTAGCGCGTCGCATGCACGTTGGCATGGTGCGCGGCCCACTCGGCGAACGA
>CAINGG010000471.1 GCA_903848435.1 uncultured Actinomycetes bacterium
CCGACGTTCGGGCGCAACTCGTCAACTCCATCAACTCGTCGGGCGGACTGGTCGAGGAGGCCGCGGGGGAGTTCGGGCCGGAGCTTCGAGCCAAGGTGCCCGGCCAGGGGGGCCAGCTCCAGGCCGCTCGCTTCGTCGGTGTCGACGGACCGCGGTGGTTCCTGCGCGGGCTGTTCCTCGGCTCGGCCGCGGAGCCCGGGGCCAACGCGACGTTGGAGGGGGTCTTCCGTGACATCGTCGTCGTACGCGGCGACGAAGCGATGGCTCCCGGCGACGCGCTGCCGTTGCGCTTGCCCGACGGGGCGCAGGCCACGCGCGCCGACGGCTGACACGGTCGGGTCGCGAGTACATTGAGCAGAGCCCAGGACCCCACACGAGGAGTGGCATGAGCTGGCTTCGTGGTCTGCTGCGCTCACAGGAGCAGCATGAGGCCGAGCAACTGTCGGAACAGGCTCACGAGCGCGGCGCGATCGCCATCTCGGCGTGCGAGAGAGGCCGTGAGGCGCGCGTGTGCGGCACCATCCGCTCGGTGACCTTGCGTCCCAAGGAACGTCAGCCCACCTTTGAAGCCGAGGTCTTCGACGGCACGGGACTGCTGACCTTGGTGTGGCTCGGACGTCGCAGTCTGGCCGGCGTGGAAGTCGGGCGCATGATCGAGGCCCGGGGCCGCGTGACCTGCCCGCGTGACCATCCGATCATCTTCAACCCCGACTACCAGCTCCGACCCGTGGGCGCCGAGTGATGCCGCCCGAGGGCGAGCACGAGCAGGGACCGCAGCAGGAGCCGCATCACGAGCCGCTGATCATCCCCGAGACGGTTGCGGAGGTCGAGGAGGAGCGCGTCCTGCTCACCCGAGCACTCGGAGGCTGGCGCGGGATCTTTGACTCCGGCGTGCCCACGATCCTCTTTGTCGTTGTCTACCTGGTCACGGGGAGCAATCTCACGACCGCCATCTGGGTGGCCATCGGCGGAGCCGTGGCGATCGCACTGTGGCGCATCATTCGGCGCGAGAGCCTGCAGCAGATCGCGGCCGGCCTGGTCGGCGTCGGCATCTCGGCCTTCGTGGCCTCGCGCACCGGCACGGGCGAGGGCTATTTCATCCCTGGCCTGCTGCAAAACGTCGCCTACGGAATCGCCTTCCTCATTTCCATCCTCATCGGCTGGCCGCTGGTCGGCGTCCTCGTCGGGTTCCTCACCGGCCGCGGCGTCTCGTGGCGCGGCGATGCCGACCTGCGCAAGGCCTATGCCGCAGCCTCATGGATCTGGGTCGGGCTCTTCGCCCTGCGAATCGCCGTGCAGTTCCCGCTCTACCTCGCGGGGTGGGTCGGCCCCCTCGGCGTGGCCAAGGTGGTCATGGGAGTTCCACTGTTCGTCGCGGCCGCTTACTTCACCTACCTCGTGCTGCGGCCGACGTTTGCATCCCGGCGCGCGTCGCACGACAAGGGCGACGGCTCAGCGTCGACCTAGCGTCAGCGGTGCCCGATAAGCGCCTGCAGGACCGGCTCCTGGCTCGGATCGCACACGAAGAGCAACTCGTCGCCGGACTCAAGCGGGTCATCGGCGCTGGGCGCGATGACCCGCGGTCCGCGCACGATGGCGACCAGGGCGGTGTCAGGGGGCCAGTTCATCCCGCCGACTCGTTGGCCCACCGCGGGGGAGTCAGAGGACAGCGTGATCTCGACGAGTTCGGCCTGACCCTGGCGGAAGGTGAAGAGCCGGACGAGGTCGCCCACGCTGACGGCTTCCTCCACGAGCGCCGACAGCATGCGCGGTGTCGAAACGGCGACGTCGACGCCCCATGACTCGTCGAACATCCACTCGTTCTTGGGATGGTTCACCCGGGCCACGATGCGCGGGACGCCGAATTCGGTCTTGGCGAGCAGGGAGACCACGAGGTTGACCTTGTCGTCTCCGGTCGCGGCGATGACCACTTGGCAGCGCGGAAGGTCGGCCTTTTCCAGCGCGGAGAGTTCGCAGGCATCGGCCAGGAGCACGTCTGCTCCTTCCACGACGCCGGGCCGGGCGAGTTCGGGGTCACGGTCGATGAGGAGCACCTCGTGGCCGAAGCCCAGGAGCTCGCGGGCGATGGACCGCCCGACCTTGCCCGCTCCGGCGATGGCGACCCTCATGGCGCACCCGCCTGCTCAGCGCGCGATCGCGGCGCCGCAAGGGTGTCGGCGATCTGGTCTCGCTGATCACTCGCGCACAGCACGTGCAGGATGTCGCCCGTTTGCAGGATGGTGTCGCGTCCGGGGACGATCCC
>CAINGG010000472.1 GCA_903848435.1 uncultured Actinomycetes bacterium
GGACGAGTCGGAGGGCCCCGCCCTCTCCCCCGAGGAGCGCCGCGTCGCCCGCCAGGCCCGTCGCGCGGCCGCGGCTCGGCGCCTGCGGATGCGCCGCCTGTCGGTCACGGTGACGGTCACCGCCCTCGTGGTCGCCGTGGGCGCCGTCCTCGTCCTGCGGCCGGCGGCCGACGTCGCCCCCGAACCCGCGGGGGTCGCGTCCATGGCTACGCCCGCTCCGGGCTTCGCGCCCGATCCGGTCACGTCGCCCCAGACGCTGCAGCCCGTGACCACGAGTGACTCCACCGGGAAGGCCTCCGCGTCGACCGACGCTGACGAGCCCGCACCCCTGCCCGCCGAGGAGCTCCCGGTCGTGTCCGAGGGCGACTACGGCTCGGTCATTGCCGCCGCCCAGCGTGCACTCGATGTCGAGCCCACCGGCTACTTCGGTCCTAAGACCCGCAAGGCGGTCGTGGAGTACCAGGAGAGTGTCGGCCTTCCGATCACCGGCGCAATCGCGACGTTCACCTGGTCGGCCCTCGGCGCCGAAACAGTGGATTCGGCGCTCGCCGCCGCGGCGACCCCTGACGGGTACGTCGATGGCGAGCCCACCGACCTGCAGGAGACGCCGAGCCCGCGCAAGGCGCGCAGCGCCTCGTCCGGTGAGCCGCCCGTGCTCGAGGAGACCGACAGTGGCGAGGCCGTGGCCGTCGTCCAGCGCGCCCTGGGCATCAAGCCCGCTACCGGCTACTTCGGACCCAAGACCGCCAAGGCCGTGCGCTCTTTCCAGTCCGACAACGCGATCCCCACGACGGGCGTCATCGCGACCTACACGTGGGCTGCGCTGGGATCCGCCACGGCGGCCGCTGCCGCCGATGCGCACGCTGCTTACGGCACGGCGTTCGGCCCCGGCGTCAACAACGGCAACGGCGGCGCTGGTAATGGCGGCGGGGGCAATGGTGGCGGCGGCAACGGCGGCGGGTACGACGAGTCCGCGGCCTCAGGTTCTGGCGCCAACGGCATGGTGTGCCCCGTCGCCAACTTCACCTACGGTGATGGCCTCGGCGCTCCGCGACCCGGTGGCCGCACCCATGCTGGCCTCGACCTGATGGGTTCGCACGGAGAGCCCATCTACTCGATCGCCTCCGGCACCGTGACCCGCTCGGGCTACCAGTCCAACGGAGCACTCATCCTCGACATCACCGGATCGAAGGGAATGTTCTTCTACGGGCACTTCCACAAGATCCTCGTCGGCTACGGCGACTCGGTGTCGGCCGGACAGTTGATCGGCTACATGGGTGACACGGGTTCACCGGGTGCCGTGCACCTGCACCTCGAGGTGCGGCCCAACGGCTGGTCCGGTGGCTACGAAGATCCCGTGCCGCTCATCAAGTCGCTCTGCGGCTGATCAGGCGCTGAAGGGATTGATCGTGTCCTGCGGCGCCACCGGCACGTCGGTGGTGGCCACCACGTAGGCCAGGTAGATCCAGACGACCACGCCGAGCAGCATCGACAAGATGAGGAAGAGCCGCGCGCGGCTCGCCTTCTGCAGCGCCGTCGTCGCGTCACCGCGCTTGATCGCAGAGTTCCCCTGCACCGAGAACACCACCGCGACGATCGCGAGCGGCCATGCGCAGCACAGCAGCGCGATGATCGACGGGATCAGGTAGTTGATGTAGCGCTGGCCCTCGGGTGCCGCGGCGCCGGGGACTGGCGGCGGCGGGGGTGGCACGAGGTCGGGGCGTGGTCGCGTTTCCTTCGTCCATGAATCACCCGACCAGTAGCGCTGCAAGTGGTCGGTGAACGGATCGTCGTACCAACCAGTCGGCATGGACATGCTGGCCAGCCTAGGAGAAGAGCGCGCTGTAGCCGTTGAGGGCTGGCTGGCCCCCCAGGTGAGCGAACAGGACGTTGGATGCGGTGTCGATCTCGCGCGTTTCCACGCAGTGGATCAGCGCGGCCATGGACTTGCCCTCGTAGACCGGATCGGTGACCATGCCCTCGGTACGCGCGGCCCGCTTCATCGCCGCCAGCGTCGTCTCGTCGGGGATGCCGTAGATGCCGGCGTGGAATCGCTCGTCCAGCTCGACATCGTCGAGGGTGATCTCACGGCGCAGCCCGATCTTGCGGGCGGTGTCATTGGCGATGCGGGTGATCTGCTCGTGCGTGGTGGCTGGCTTGGCGGATCCGTCGATGCCCATCACCCGCCGTGGGCGAGCGCCGTCCTGCTCGAGCACCGCGAAGCCCGCGACCATGCCCGCCTGGGTCGATCCGGTGACGGAGTTGACGATGATGGTGTCAAAGAAAACGCCGAGCTCCTTCTCTTGCTCGGCGACCTCGTAGGCCCAGCCAGCGAAACCCATGCCGCCGAGCGGATGGTCGGAAGCGCCCGCCGGAATGGCGTAGGGCTTGCCGCCGCTCTCCACGATCTCGGCGAGTGCCTGCTCCCAACTCTCCTTGAAGCCGATGCCGAACTCCGCCTTGACCAGCCGCACGTCGGCACCGGCGAGCCGGCTGATGAGGATGTTGCCGACCTTGTCGTAGACGGAGTCGGGCCAGTCGACCCAGCTCTCCTGCACCAGCACGCACTTCATGCCAACGCGCGCGGCCACCGCTGCCACCTGGCGAGTGTGATTGGACTGCACGCCACCGATTGACACGAGGGTGTCGCAGCCTTGCGCTAGGGCGTCCGGGATCAGGTATTCGAGCTTGCGGGTCTTGTTGCCGCCGAAGGCGATGCCGCTGTTGCAGTCGTCGCGCTTGGCCCAGACGGTGGCGCCCCCGAGGTCGGCCGTGAGCCGATCGAGCCGATGGATCGGCGAGGGGCCGAAGAGCAGCGGGTAGCGCGGGTAGTCGGCGAGCGTCGGCACGGTTACCTCCGGGGGATCGATCGTGGCGACCCTACCCCCGTCTCCGACGGCGTAGATTCGGGACATGTCCATGACGCTGGGTGGCGCGCTGCTCCTCGATGCTGACGGCGAACTCCAGCGCGGGTGGATCAGCGTCGATGGCGCGATCATCACGGGCGTGGGATTCGACGACTCCGTGGTCGTTGACGTCAAGCTCGACGGCCGCACCATCCTGCCTGGCTTCGTCGACATGCATTGCCACGGCGGTGGGGGTGCGTCGTACGCCTCCGCGGACCCCGAGCAGATCGCGCGGGCCGCGCACACCCATCGCGCGCATGGCACGACGACCACGAATGCGAGCCTCGTGTCTGCCACTTACGAGGACCTCGCGCGACAGATCCGCGCCCTGATTCCCTTTGTCGACGATGGCACCCTCCATGGCATTCACCTCGAGGGACCGTGGATCTCGCCGGACTACTGCGGCGCGCACGACCCGGCCACCCTGCGTGATCCGGACCCCGACGAGGTCGCACGCATGCTCGACATCGGCGCTGGCCGGATAACGATGGTCACGCTCGCACCGGAGCTCCCCGGGGCGGTGCCAGCGATCGAGCGCATCATCGCGGCTGGGGCGATTGCCGCTGTGGGTCACACCGGCGCCAATGCCGACCATGCGCGCGCCGCTGTCGATGCCGGTGCAACGGTCGCCACGCACCTGTTCAATGCCATGCCGCCGCTGCTACATCGGGATGCCGGCCCGGTCGGCGTGCTGATGACCTCGGGCGATGTCACGGTGGAGCTCATCTGCGACGGGCACCACCTGGGTCCCGAGGTGGTCGCGCTCGCCATGGCCACGGCGCATGATCGCGCTGCGCTCATCACCGATGCCATGGCGGCGGCGGCCGCGGGGGACGGCGACTACCTGCTCGGCCATCTGCAGGTGCGTGTCACTGACGGTGTCGCGCGACTGGTCTCCAATGGCAGCCTCGCCGGCAGCACTCTCACGATGGACTCGGCGTTCCGCCGTGCTGTGCGGATCGCGGGCGTGCCGGTCGCTGATGCGTCAGCGGCCGCTTCCGTGGTGCCCGCGCGGGCCCTCGGCCTGGGCGATCGAGGTGTCATCGCCGTGGGCCAGCGCGCGGACCTCGTCGTACTCGACAGCGAGTGGTCGGTAGAAAAGGTCATCCACGCCGGCACCCTCCCCCCGTCTTAGTTCCCCGAATGGTTGGACTTCGGCCTGATAATCAACCACTGGCGGAACTAAGACGGCGTGGGTGGGGGTTAGCGGGTTTCGGTGACCTTGCGCAGGCCGCGGGGAGCATCGGGGTCGTAGCCACGCGCGACGGCCATGGCGCAGGCCAGCTGCTGCAGCGGGATGATCTGCAGGATGGGCGCGAGGTCCTCAGGGACGTCGTCGGGTAGCCAGATGGACGCCGCCGCACTCGGCGCGCGCGAGGCATCGCCTTCGACCAGTAGGTCGGCACCGCGCTCGGCCAGTCGATCCAGCACCGGCTGCATGGCCGCGCCGCCGGCGCCAAAGGGCACGATCGCGATGACCGGACGGTCTTCATCGATCATGGCCAGCGGTCCATGCATCAGGTCGGCGCTCGAGAAGGCGTGCGCGGCGAGGTACGACGTCTCCATGAGTTTCAGCGCCGCCTCACGGGCGGTGGGATACGCGAAGCCACGCCCCGTCGTGATCAGGCGCTCGACGAAGCGGTAGCGGGGAGCGACACCAGCACCCTCGCGCCGGTCGACAACCGTCTGCGCGCGCTCCGGGATCGCGCGTGCCGAGGACGCATCGCCGCCCACCCACGCATCGACGAGCAGCCACAGCGCGAGCAGCTCGCTCGTGTAGCTCTTGGTCGCCGCAACGGCCCGCTCAGGACCCGCGAGTACGTCGACATGCAGATCGGCCGCCGATGCCAGTGGGGATCCCTCGGCGTTGGTGACCGCGACGGTCAGGGCACCCGCGTCGCGTGCGCGCTGGGTCGACTCGACGAGGTCGGGTGATCCACCGGACTGGCTCACCGCGATCCACAGCACGTCGGCGTACGACGGGGTGCTGTCGTAGACCGTCAGCGTGGACGGTGACACCAGGCCCGCGGGCAGCCCC
>CAINGG010000473.1 GCA_903848435.1 uncultured Actinomycetes bacterium
GACCTTGCGAATCGGCTCGGTCACCACCCACGTCGTCACGTCCTCGGGGTGGAGCACGCCCACCACTCCGGGCGAGAGCTCGATGACGTTGCCGTGCTGGTCAGTGACGGTGCCGCGCCCCTCGATGACGACAAAGACCTCGTCGTCATAGGTGTCGGTAGATGTGCCGACGCTGTGCTCCCACACGCCGACCTCGAGACCAGCATCGCTCACGACCTCGGCGATGGCGGTCGTGATACCGGGAGTGATGCACTTCTCAGCGGCGAGCTCGGAGCGTTCGGTCACGACGTCGCGTGCCTGGAATGAATGGATCATGCCGACAGCCTAGGCGTTATCCACAACCTCGCCCAGCGGGCCCATCCGCTGTCCCCCCGACTGTCAGACCCCCCGCGTACGGTCGATTCATGTCCGACGGCTGGCGCGACACCACCGCACCGAGCGGTGACACCTGGGAGGCACTGCCCCCGGGTCCTGATCTGGCGCGCGCGCTCGCGGGCATCGACCCGCACTCGCTGCCAGACGAACTGCGGGTGTCCTATCTCGCGGCCGCTCATCGCCTGTCCGGGTGGACGCACATGGTCGAGTCCTGCGCTCTGCTGGCGGTCAGCGATGCGGTCGAGGCCGCCACGTCCTCCGGTGCGGGCACCTATTCCTCCTACCAGGCGTCGTGTGTCGCCGATGAGATCGCCGCGGCCCTGCACATCGCACCGCGCACCGCCTCCGCCAAGGTCAACTCCGCGCAGGCGCTCGTACGACGATGGCCCGTGCTCGGCCGACGGGTGGCGGAGGGTGCGATCACGGTGGCGCAGGCTCGAGTCATCGCCGAGGGAGTGGCGGTGCTGGCCGGCGATGACGCCGACGACGAGCGCGCCGATTCCGCCATCCGGGGCATCCTGCGCTTCGCCGCGCACCTCCCACCGGCACGCCTGCGCGAACGCGTGGCCCGCGTGGTGGCCTCCATCGATCCCGAGTCGTCGGCCAAGCGCCGTCGGCGGGCAGCGCGCGAGCTCACCGATGTGTCGCTGTGGCGCGAGGACGACGGCATGGCGTGTCTGGCCGTGCGCGGTCCCGCTCACGACCTCCTCGGACTGCGCGACGTCATCCAGGCGCGAGCCGAGGCGATGAGCTCCTACGCCGCTCCCGACGACGATCGCACGGCCGGTCAGTGGCGCGTCGCCGCTTTCCTCGCGGCCTTCGGCCTAGCACCGGTCGGCATGCCGGTGGTCGACGCGCCCGCGGAGTCGACGTGCTCACCGGACGCTCAGGTGCTCGGCTCCGTGAGCGCCGAGATTCGCGTGGTGATCGACTGGGACTCCCTGCTGGGTCTCGCTGACAACCCCGGCGAGCTCGAGGGTTACGGCCCCATCGATGCCGACCTGGCACGGGCACTGGCCGCCGATGGCGAGTGGGTCCGCTGGGTGACTGACCCGGTCGGCGACTTCCTCATCGACGAGGGGCGACGGCGGTTCCCTGGCGCGCGACTGGCGCGATTCCTGCGCTCGCGTGAGTCTCGCTGCAAGCATCCCGGGTGCGGTGTGCGCTCGAGCAACTGCGACGCCGATCATCTGCCGGGCTACTCCGAGGGCGGC
>CAINGG010000474.1 GCA_903848435.1 uncultured Actinomycetes bacterium
GCTCACCGTCGCGCTCTCGCTCAATCGGTCACTGCGCACGGGCGTATCCCTGGTGGGCGCTACCGCGGTCGCCCTGGTCGTCGCCTTCGTCCTCTATCAGGCATGGGGGCTGCACGTGTGGACGGCAGGCGTGATCGTGGCCGCCTCACTCGTCATCGGTCGCGTGATGCGCCTGGGCGCCGAGGGCTCGCTGCAGATTCCCGCAACCGCCCTCTTCGTCTACGTCCTCGGTGAAAACCTCACCGACGAGGTCATCCTCAATCGCATCCTGGCCACCCTGCTCGGCGTGGCCGTCGGCGTTCTCTTCTCCCTCATCGCGCACCCTGAGCGCCCCGAGGAGCGCATCACCGAGAACCTGTCGGACCTCGGGCATCGACTGGCCGACCTCCTGGTCTCGATGGGCGACACGGCCCGCGAGCGTGCCACACGTCGCGAGGCGGCCGAATGGCTCACGCAGGCACGCAAGCTCTCCCTTGAGGTTCGCGAGTTGGGCTCGGAGATCGACGAGCTCGCCCTGGGGCGTCGCTTCGCTGTCGGAGCCGAGAGAGCCGTTGGTCGGGCGCTGCGCGATCAGTTCGCCCTCATCGAGTCGACCTGTGCGCATGTCAACGACATCGCCCGCGGCATCTTCGACGCGACGTCGCGTGGCTCGGTGGTGCTCCCCGAGGGCTTCGGTGACCTCCTGGCCTCGACCGGCAACGCCCTATCGATCCACGCGGATGCGATGCCTCGGGGACTGGAGGATCGTGACCCCGACACCGGCGTGCTGCGTGCCCTCGAGGTCGTCGAAGAGGATCGGTCGCGGTCCGTGGCCACCATCAAGGAACTCGACGACACCGGTGCGCTCCTGCTCGGTGGCGCGCTCGTCACCGAGGTCGACCGCATGGTCGACCGCCTCTCCGGCAGCGGCCGCTAGTCCCGTCCCGACGTTGAGCGGCGGGTTGTGCTGTGCGACACGCCGTGGAAGGCCCGCACAACCCGCCGCTCAACGGGAGAAGTCAGTCCAGTAGGCGGCCGTGGCGGTGTCGGGTGATCGACACCGACTGCTCCTTGAGCCAGTGCGGCAGTTCGGTGTCGCCCTCGTCGGTCACCGGCGCGGTGACGATCGCGATACCGGCGTCATGGGCGGCGCGCAGCAGTGCGTCGCTAGCGGGTGCCAGGAGCCGCAGGCGTTCGATGTGCATCGACCCCACTCGCGCGGCCAGTGCCTCGTCGGATTCCTGCGAGGTCAGTGACCACATGACGGGCGTGCCGGATATGACCGTCGCGGCCTGCAGGATCTCGCGGGCATCCTCGCCGACGCTGTCATCCATGCGCACAAGTACGCCGTCCAGCGGGCGGTAGCGCAGGATGTTGCGCTCGCTGCGCAGCGCCGACGGATCGGACTCCACGCCGAAGCGCTCTTCCCACGCCTTCGCGAACGAGGACCGCGCGTACGCCGGATCGAGGTGCGGTGCGCGCCACGTGCCGTAGGTCGACAGATGGCCCGGGCCGCCGGGCTTCGCACCACCGCCGATCGACGACCGCTTCCAGCCCCCGAAGGGCTGGCGCTGCACGACGGCACCGGTGATGTGACGGTTGACGTAGGCGTTGCCCACCTGCACGCGCTCCAGCCAGGCGTCGATCTCCTGAGGGTCGAGGCTGTGGATGCCGCCGGTGAGCCCGTAGTCCGGGGCGTTCTGCAACTCGATGGCGTGATCCAGATCGTCGGCGCGCATCACGCCGAGCACCGGCCCGAAGCACTCGGTCAGGTGGAACCAAGAGCCGGGCTTGACATCCCAGCGCACGCCCGGGGATACCAGTCGATCCAGATCGCCCAGGTGCTTCGGTTCGACGAGCCATGTCTCGCCCGGTTCCAGTGTGGTGAGCGCGCGCTTGAGGTTGCCGGTCGGTGCGTTGATGACCGGGCCGATGATCGTTGCCGGATCCTCGGCCCAGCCCACGCGCTGGCTGCGCACGGCATCGGCAAGACGGCGTCCGAACGACGGGTCGTCGTACACGCTCGCCTCGACGATGGCCAGTGAGGCGGCGGAGCACTTCTGGCCGGCGTGCCCGAAGGCCGACTTGACCAGGTCCTTGATGGCGAGGTCGATGTCGGCGGCCGCGGTGATGATGAGGGCGTTCTTGCCGCTGGTCTCGGCGTGCAGTCGCATGCCGGGGCGCCAGCCGAGGAAGAGATCGGCGGTAGCCAGGCTACCCGTGAGCACGACCTCATCGACACCGTCATGGGTCACCAGGTGGCGGCCCACCTCGTCGTCGGGCGTGCAGACCAGCTGGACCAGGTCACGGGGGACTCCCGCCTCGTGCAGGTGGTCGACCAGCGCAGCGGCGACGGCGCGTGCCTCGGGCGCGGGCTTGAGGATGACGGCCGAGC
>CAINGG010000475.1 GCA_903848435.1 uncultured Actinomycetes bacterium
CGCTCGGGATTCACGTGGTCGGGCGTCAGTGGACTGACGCCGCCCCAGTCGTCGACGCCAGCGCCAAGGATCGCCGCGAGGTCATCGTCGTCGGACAGGTTGGGCGGGGCCTGCAGGCGCATGCCCGGGCCGAGGATCACGCGGGCCGTCGCTAGCGTCGCGAGATAGCCGTCGCGATCGAGGTCGGGCGTTTGCCGCATCGCGGTGTCGTCCTTGGCCCGGAAGTTCTGGACGATGACCTCCTGCACGTGACGGTGACGTCGGTGTGCCGCCCGGATGGCGAAGAGGGCATCGACCCGCTCGGCCGGCGTTTCGCCGATGCCGACGAGGATGCCCGTGGTGAAAGGGATCGCGAGGCGCCCGGCGTCCTCGAGCACGCGCAGGCGCACCGCCGGCTCCTTGTCGGGGCTCCCGAAGTGCGGGGCGCCCGGCTCGGACCACAGTCGCTCCGCCGTGGTCTCGAGCATCATGCCCATGCTCGGCGCGACCGGACGCAGCCTGCGCATCTCCTCCCACGACATCACGCCCGGATTGAGGTGTGGCAGCAGCCCGGTCTCCTCGAGCACGCGGATGGCCATCGCCCGGACGTACGACAGGGTGCTGTCGTAGCCGGCCTCGTCGAGCCAGGCCCGGGCCGCCGGCCAGCGTTCCTCCGGGCGGTCGCCGAGGGTGAACAGCGCCTCGGCGCAGCCGGCATCGGCCCCCGCTCGCGCGATCGCCACCACCTCATCGGGCGACAGATAAGGAGCGGGAAGTCGGTGCGGGACCGTGGCGAACGTGCAGTAGTGGCAGCGATCGCGGCACAGGCGAGTGAGGGGGATGAACACCTTCGGCGAATACGTGATGACGCCCGGGCGAGCATCATCGGCCAGGCCACGATCGCGCAGATCGGCAGCGATGGCCATGAGCTCATCGAGCGCATCGCCTCGAGCGGCCAGCAGCGCGGTTGCCTCGTCGGGGGTCAAGTTCGCCCCCCGCTTGGCACGGGCGAGGGATCGGCGTACCTCTCCCCCGGTCGGCGGTGGCTCCACCGTGACACTCTATGCGCATGCACCCGACCTCCATGGGCCCGCGCCGCATCACCGCGCTGGCCGGCGGCATCGGGGGCGCCCGCTTCCTGCGCGGGCTGATCGCCGCGGCACCGGAGGCTGACATCACGGTGATCGGCAACACCGGCGATGACATCTGGATCCACGGCCT
Organism: uncultured Actinomycetes bacterium; assembly: GCA_903848435.1. Taxonomy (GTDB): domain Bacteria; phylum Actinomycetota; class Actinomycetes; order S36-B12; family S36-B12; genus Mxb001. The sequence goes on from CAINGG010000475.1 coordinate 1,201, forward strand.
GCGGGTGTGCCCCGACCTCGACACGGTGATGTACACCCTCGGCGGCGGGATCTCGCAGGAGCGCGGCTGGGGGCGCGAGGACGAGACCTTCACCGTCAAGGACGAGCTGGCGGCCTACGGAGTGGAGCCCACGTGGTTCGGCCTGGGCGACCGCGACATCGCAACCCACCTCGTGCGCACCCAGATGCTCAACGCCGGCTATCCCCTCTCGGCGGTTACCGAGGCGCTGTGCACCCGATGGGAGACCGGCGTGCGCCTGCTGCCGATGACCGATGAGCGTGCCGAGACGCACGTCGTCGTCGATCACCCCGACGGCGGTCGTCGGGCCATCCACTTCCAGGAATGGTGGGTGCGCTACCAAGCATCGCTGACCGCGCATGCCATCGTCCTCGTCGGTGCAGACGACGCCAAGCCCGCTCCCGGCGTCGTCGAGGCGATCGAGCAAGCCGACGTCGTGATCCTGCCACCGTCCAACCCGGTCGTGTCGATCGGCACGATCCTTCAGGTTCCCGGCATTCGCGAGTCGCTGAGCCGTACGCCGGCCCCCGTCATCGGGGTCTCCCCCATCGTCGGCGGGAGGCCGGTCCGCGGCATGGCTGACGCGTGCCTGTCCGCCATCGGCGTCGACACCGCCGCGGGGGCCGTCGCCGCGCACTACGGCGCCCGTCGCACGCTCATCCCCGCGGGCGGCGCGGCCGATGGCATCCTCGATGGCTGGCTGATCGACACTGCCGACGCCGAGGCGGCATCAGCGGTGCGCGCCCTGGGCATCGCCTGCGAGGTCCGACCGCTCTTGATGACGGACCTGGAGGCGACGACGGCCATGGCGAGTGCGGCGCTCAGCCTCGCCAGTGGCCTCCGGCAGCAGGCATGAGCCTGCAGGTCGTCGGGCTCACCGGCATCGGCGAGATCGGGCCGGGCGACGATCTCGTCGAGGCGATCGCGGCGGCAATGGGCACCGCCCCATGGCCCGATGGCACGAGCGGCGTGCGCGACGGCGACATCGTCGTGGTGACCAGCAAGATCGTCAGCAAGGCGGAGGGCCGGATCGTGCCCGATGCCGAGCGCGAGGCAGCACTCGACGCCGAGACCACCGCCGTCGTCGCCGTCAAGCAGACGCCACGCGGCGAGACTCGGATCGTGCGCACACGGCACGGCCTGGTCCTGGCCGCGGCCGGCATCGACGCCAGCAATGCACCCGCCGGGCATGTGCTCCTCCTGCCGGTCGATCCCGACGCCTCCGCTCGCGCACTTCGCCGGGGCCTATCGGCCGTCACCGGGCTGTCGCTCGGCGTCATCGTCACCGACACCCTCGGCCGCCCGTGGCGCGATGGCCTCACCGACTGCGCCATCGGCGTGGCCGGCGTCACCGTCCTGGATGACCTGCGCGGCCGGCCCGACGCGCAGGGACGCGAGATGGAGGCGACCGTCGTGGCCGTCGCCGATGAGATCGCGGCAGCGGCTGATCTGGTGAAGGGCAAGTCCGGGGGCGTTCCCGTCGCGCTCGTGCGCGGCCTGGCCCACCGCATCACGGACACCGACGGTCCGGGCGCCGTCGCGGGAGTGCGGCCGCTCGAGGAGGACCTCTTCCCGCTCGGCACCGAGGAGGCGCGCGACGAAGGGCGGCGCACAGCCATCCGGCAACGACGTACCGTGCGCGCGTTCACCGACGTCCCGGTAGATCCTTCGGCCATCGACGCGGCTATCGCCGACGCGATCACTGCCCCCGCGCCGCATCACTCCACGCCGTGGCGATTCGTGGTGCTCGACGATGCGGGCCTGCGCGCGCGACTGCTCGACGCCATGCGCGAGCGATGGATCAGCGACCTGCGGGGCACGGACGGCTTCGACGAGTCAGCGATCGAGCGTCGGGTGGCCCGCGGCAACATCCTGCGTAGCTGTCCCACGCTCGTGCTGCCCTTCATCGACCTCGACGCCGGGGCACACGACTACCCCGATGCGCCGCGTACGGCCGCCGAGCGCGACATGTTCTTGGTATCGGGCGGCGCCGCCGTCGAGAACCTGCTCGTCGGCCTGGCCGCACGCGGGGTGGGCAGTGCCTGGATCTCCTCGACGATCTTCTGCGCGGACGTCGTGCGCGAGGTCCTCGGACTCCCCGAGTCGTGCCTGCCGCTCGGCGCTATCGCGGTGGGCCATCCTGCCGAGCCCGCGAAGCAGCGCGCCGACCGCGATCCGCGCGACTTCATCGACCGCCGCTAGGCGTCGGAGGAGAAGCGGACGGACGTCGGGGGCAGCGTCACGCCGGGCCAGACCCGAGCACCGTGCCGCAATTCATTGCCTGCGCCGATCACGGCGTCATCGCCGATCACCGCACCCACGATGGTCGCCCCTGCTTCAATGCGCGCGCGCTGGCCGATCACCGAGTCGATGACGCAGGCGCCAGCCTCGACCACCGAGCCATCCATGAGCACTGAACCCTCGACGACGGCATCGCCGTGCACGCAAGCGCCCCGACCGACCGTGGTGCCCTGGCCGAGCACGGCCTGCTCGGACACCTGCGCTCCCGGCAGGAGCAGGTAGGGCGCGGGCTCGTGCCCCGACCAGGGCGCGATGCCGCGCACGAGGTCAGCTGAGCCCCGGACGAAGTCCCAGGGGGTGCCCAGGTCCAGCCAGTACGCGTCGTCGACGACACCGCGCACCAGCAGGCCGCGGTCGAGGAGCTCCGGGAACGTCTCGCGCTCGACCGACACGGGCCGACCTCCGGGGATCTGGTCGATGACCGATCGGGTGAAGACGTAGCAACCGGCATTGATCTGGTCGGTGACGATCTCCTCGGGAGTCTGGGGCTTCTCCCGGAAGGCGAGCACGCGATCATCTCCGTCGGTCGGCACGAGGCCGTAGGCCGTGGGGTCGTCGACGCGGGTGAGATGAAGGGTGAGCGCCGCCCCGGACGCCGCGTGACCGGCGACGAGAGCGCCGTAGTCGATCCCGCTGAGCACATCGCCGTTCAGCACCATGACCGGGTCATGCGGCGCACACGTGAGCAGGTCAGCCGCGTTGCGTATCGCTCCACCCGTGCCGAGGGGCTCGGCCTCGACGGCGTAGGCAATCTCCACGCCGAGGTCACGGCCATCGCCGAGTTGCTCAGCGAAGACCTCCGCCCGGTACGACGTCCCCAGGACGACGCGCGTCACCCCTGCGTCACGTGCCCGCAGGATCTGGTGCACGGTCACCGGGAGCCCCGCGACCGGCAGCATCGGCTTGGGCGTCGAGAGTGTCAGCGGCCGCAGTCGCGTGCCCTGCCCCCCGACCAGGAGGATCGCCTCGCCCATGGCGTCATCACACCACACCACGCGCGCGCGTCAACCCTCGCGACAGACGCAGAAGGGCCCCGGCTCTCGCCGGGGCCCTTCTGACTGATCTTGGCTATCAGGAGGCGCCGGTGCCCTCCAGCCACTTGGCGACGACGTCCGGATGGCCGTCGATCCACTTCTTCGCCGCTTCCTCGGGAGTCATGCCCGACTCGACGTCGGCCGCGATCTGGTTCTGGTCTTCGTTAGTCCACTCGAAGTTCGTCACCAGGACCGCGAACGGGCTGCCCGAATCCATCAACTTGGTCGTCGCCAACTTGACGAGCGGGGACTCGGGGTAGTCGGTGAGGCCACTGGCCTCGGCCGGGTCGGACCAGTCGTTGGCCGGGAAGGTGATCCGGCAGACGTCCGCGTTGGCCATGTAGTACCACGGCTCCCAGCCGTAGGCGATGACGGGAGTCTTCTCCTCGATGCCCTTGTTCAGCGCCTCGATGAGGGCTGCCTCGGACCCCGTGTAGATGACCTCGAAGTTCAAGTCGTACGCCTCGACGATCTTCTCGCCGATCGTGGTGTATCCGGGCGGGCCCTCGAGCCAGGCGCCCTTGTCACCCGACTCGGGGGTCTTGAACAGGTCGGCGTAGTCGTTGAGCTTGGTGCCATCGGTGATGTCGGGGTACTCATCGCACATCCACTGCGGGACGTACATGCCGATGAGGCCGATGTTGCCGTTGTAGCCGACCTCCTCGATCGCACCACGATCGACCCACTCCTGCCAGCGGCCGCCACCCCAGTCTTCGATGATGACGTCGATCGAGCCGGCCTCCATCGCGTCGTAGGTGGTCGCCCCCTCGTCAAGCTGTGTCTGGGTGATCGTGCAGCCGAGGTTGTTCTCGGCGACGTCCGTCAGCACCTGCGCGGAGGCGGTGTAGCCGACCCACGCGTGCATGGCCACGCTCCACTCGCCACAGTCGGCGGGGGCCGGAGCCGGAGCCTCGCTGGACTCGGCCGGCGCAGCCGACGAGTCGGCTGGCGCTGGCGCCGACGATGATGCGGCGTCGTTGACGCTGCCGCCGCAGGCCGCGAGGCCTAGTCCGACGACAGCAAGCGCGAC
>CAINGG010000476.1 GCA_903848435.1 uncultured Actinomycetes bacterium
CGCCCTAGTGCTGTCTGAGCGCGTGCGTCCGTTCACGTGGCAGGGCCACCACTACCTGCACACATCGGCCGTGCCGCTGAGCTACCTCTCCATGTCTGCACCGCTGTGGGAGAGGCTGCAGGGCTTCGCCACACCCGCGCTGGCGAGCGACCTGCTTCCCGCACCCACTGCTGCGGACTCGGCGTTCATCGGCGAGCTCGTGACCGCTGGCATCCTGCTCGACGCTGAGCGCCCCGATCCCGTCCACGCCTTCCGACCCCGCTCGGACGCCACGGCAACCCTTTATCTCTATCCCACGAGTTCGTGCAACCTTCGCTGCATCTACTGCTATGCCACGTCCGGCCCCGGCTCTGGGCCTCGCCTCAGCCCGGAGCACGCCCTGATGGCCGTCGACGACTTCTTCGCCCGCATGGCACCGCAGGTGGAAGCGGTCACTCTCAAGTTCCACGGTGGGGGCGAGCCCACGACCAACTTCGCCGTCATGGAGAAGTCATGGCAGCGGTTCAGTGAGATCGCCGCGCAGCGCGGTCTCCAGGCCTCCGTCCAGACCATCACTAACGGCACCTTCGGGCCAGCAGTGTTGCGCACGCTGTCCCTCCCAGAGTGGTCGCTGACGATTTCGTACGACGGGCCGAGGCAGGCCGACCAGCGCCCCACGGCCGTGGGCACTGACAGTCGCGCACGAGTCGTCGCCAACATCCAGGCACTTCGTGAAGCGGGCAAGCGCATCTCGACGCGCGCGACCCTGACGCGCGATGGCCTGCCCTACCTCAATGCCCTCGTGGAAGATGCCGCGGAAGTGGGCATTGCTTCCATGCAGGTAGAACCGGCCAGCCTCGTGGGACGCGGCTCCAACCTGGAGGACGGGCCGCCGGAGGCCATGGAGTTCGCCGAGGCATTCATGGAGGCCTTCCGGCTCGGCCTTCGTCTAGGCGTCAACGTCTCGACGGCAGCGATGTCGCATGGGCGCGTTGGCGACGGCGCGCACTGTGGTGCCATCACCGGGCTCACCGCGCTGACGCCCGACGGCTTTGTCTCCGCCTGTGTCGAAGCATCCGACGGCAGTGACTCCGAGGATCCCTTCATCATCGGCACCCTCAATACACTCACCACCCAATTGGAGATATGGCCGCTGCGAGAGCAAAAACTGCAGTCGCGCATCGGCTATGACATGCCACATTGCTCTTCGTGCTACATGGTCGACACCTGCGGCGGCGGATGCGCCTCGCGAGCTCGCGCACGACACGGTGACGCATTCGTGCGTGATGAGTTCAATTGCGTCATCTCACGTCGGATCAACCCCGAGGTAATGGCCGACATCGCCGACGGGCACCTGCTGCCCGACATCGGCTGGCAGCCGCGCGAAGCCCAACTTCGCGCGGAGGAATCGTCCATCTCGGGAGCGACCGGGCGCGTGGTCGAGCTCGTTCCCATGTATGCCCGGCGAGCATGGAACGCCGACCCACGGCGACGTCCCCTGCTCCCCGTCCCCCTCTGGCCTCAGTTCTTCCACCTTCCCAGCTAGCCCCTCGTGGTGGTAGCCCCGTGGATGGCCTCATGGGCCCTGTCCGCCCAGATATTTGGTAGTCACAACACCCCGACCTACGCCGCCATCTCGACAGACCTGGCCGAACGACCTGAGCCGGGGTTGCCAGAGCAGCCGGTGCTCGTCCTCGCAGCCCTGCGCAAAGCTTCCCTCGAAGGTCGCGCGACCGACCCCGGTAGCGGCGACATACCAGCCACGCGCGCCGACGCACGACGGCTATCCGAGGAGATCGACGCGGCCATCGACGTTGGCCTGATCCAGTACACCCATCCCACACGTCTGGGCGACATCCTGCCCGGACTCCTGTTGGCCTCGCGCTGGTATGACGGGCGCCCCCTTCGAGTGGTGGACCTTGGCACGTCCTCCGGCATGTTGCTGCTCGCCGCGTCGATGGCCTTCCGCTTCCCCACTGGTGACTGGTCGCCTCCCGATGCCTTTGACGTATTCGAGCACCCACTGGCGGTGCCCCGTGCACTGCTTGACACACCCACGACACTCGAATCGGCTGTGGGTATTGACCTGCGTCCGCTCGACGTGCGCAATCCCGACGCCATAACCCTTCTGCGGTCGTATGAGTGGCCTGGCCCCTCCGAGCGCTCCGAGCAACTGACCCGGGCCATTCGTGTTGCGCAGCAGCGTCCACCCCACCTGATCACGGGAGACGTGCAGGAAGTCGCTCACGATGTCATTCGGGATCGGATCGACAAAGAGGTGGTCACGGTCGTGATCGACAGCGCCTTCTCGCACTACATGCTGATGGCGGCCCAGGTGCGACTCGGCAACTCCATGGACGGATTGGCCGGACACGGTCCACTCGTGCTGATCACGCGCGGCATGAACGCGAACCGTGAGATGGGTCGCGCGACAGTGCGCGCCATCGACCTTCACCGTAAGCGTCGACTCGTCTACGCCGAGACCGACTACATCGGTGAGTCCCCGGAGTGGCTGGCCCCTTGGCCAAGCGAAGCGGCTACCTCGCGATGGACATGACCGACCGGCCAGCTCCACGCACGCGCGGAGGCTCGCCCCTGCGCGTAAGTTGGTTTGAGCTCTTCTACGACCTCGTCATCGTCGCCTCGTTCGCGCACACCGGTCACCTGATTGTCAACGACCTCAGCGGCGACAGGCTGACCATGGTGCTGGGCGTGTGGCTCGTCAGCACATTCCTCGTGACATTCGCCCTCTGGTTTGCGACGTCGACCGCGGTCAACATCGCGCCGGGCACGGTCACGCTGCGCAAGACGCTGATGTTTGTGCAGATGTTCGCGGTCACGGTCGCTAATCTCGCGCTGAGTAGATCTGACGGGCTGCCCGATGACTGGGGCTTCGCCGGCCTGTCCATGGCCTTCGGCACGGTGATGGCGATCTACGCCATCACGGGGCAGCGCAGGCCAGACCTCAAGGCCGCCGTCTCGCCCTGGATCTGGAGCAGCGCGGCCGCCGTCATCGTGCTGGCTGTTGGCATCGTCATTCCCGACGAGTGGGAAAACGCCGAGATGGTGGCCTTCGGACTGGCCAGTGCCTTCGCCATCGTGCCCATTCTCCTCGTCGGCATCCCGCGCCTGTGTCGCATGAACCTCGTCGAGCCCGAGCACTTGGCCGAACGCGTGGGCCAGCTGGTCATCATCGTGATCGGCGAGTCCTTCCTCGGCCTCGTGCTCGCACTGAGCGGCTTCGACTACGTACCGGGGCCGATCTTCTTCATCCTGACCTTCCTCGTAGCCGGCTCCTTGTGGGCCATCTACTTCTCCAGCGTCTACCCCATGGGTATTCCGCTGACTCCGGGGCGACTCGAGCTGTGGCTGCTCGGCGTCGTCGTCTTCCTGATCGGCGTCTCCTACATCGCCGAGATGCTGGCCGCCTACTCGGTCGTCGAGTGGGCCCAGCAGAGCATCACGCGCTCCTTCGTGCCCCTCGCTGCGTTGTACTGCCTCGTTGGCGCGCTGCTGCTGGGGTGGATCGGTGGTGCTGCTCGCGACATCGCGTACGCCCGGATCCACCTCGCTGCCATTGGGCTGCTCGGCATCCTGTGGATCGGACTAGTCCTGATCGGATCACCGGCCAATCTTCTCCTGCTGGCAGCGGCCCTCACCGTGGTGGCCGATGGACTCGCCTGCATTGCGCTGCAGCGACGCATGAGCGATCGCGAGATCTCTACAGCGGAGTGAATCGTCGCACCCCGGGCGCGCAGTTGCCGTTGGGCACGTTCGGTTAACTCTCGCGTACTCACCGACATGGCCGCGAGCGGCTTAGGCTGGTGTTCGTGCGACTTGCCCTCGGATGCGCCCTCGGCGCCGCCCTCATGCTCTCCGCCTGCGGCTCATCCACGGCCGCCCCGGCGGAGTCGCCCGCGACGCAGGTCGACGCCGGGGCCGTGGCCAGTGCCGATGCATGCCCCGAGGGACCTCCGGCAGGCGGACCACTTGCCGATGTGTGGGTTGCCTTCGACGGATTCGTGGGAACCATCGTCAATGACACCGGAGCCGGCGTTTGGGTGAGCAATGACAACGGCCGTCCGCTCGAGGAGACCCCCCGGACGCCGTGCTTCCTCGATGCAGGCAAGAGCGCGGCCTTTGCCAGCAGCGCCCGCGCCCTTCTCTCCGTGTCGCTCACGGCCACCGACCGCTCCGGAACGCGCATCGAACTCTGGGATAGAGGGGATGGCGATCCGACAGCCAGGGTGTCTGCCTTCCGGCAGAACCCACCGGCGAAGAACTGTGGCAGTCCCTGGGTGTCCTGGCGCAAGTCCCTCATCGTCAACGAGCCCCTCGACCTCGAGGCGCGCGCAGGGACCGGCTATTCCGGCGAGGCCCGCGTCACGCTGGTCGACGACCAGGACGCCGCACGCACGTTCACCGGCCAGGACGAGCGGTTCCTCGAGGAGTGGAGGCGCGTCGACGTCGCCGTCATTCAGGTCGGGACCTGCAGCTAGGCCTACGCGCGAGGATGCGCCGCGAGGAATGCCCACAGCGCGCGGCTCGAGTCCAGCTTCATGTACGGCGTACCCATGTAGTTGTCCGCGAGGGGCGACGCCGACGGTTGGCCCATCCAGGCATGACCGGCACCCTCGACGGCCAGGAACTCGACGGAGATCCCCCGCGGGCACGACCTCCAG
>CAINGG010000477.1 GCA_903848435.1 uncultured Actinomycetes bacterium
CCGAGGGAGTCGTCGAGCGAGCGCAGCGAGTCGACGAGGTAGGCGCGGCGTACGTCGCCTGCGGGCTCCCACAGCGCGGGATCGACGACGAAGAGCGGCACGACCGTGCCGTCGACGGCAGCGGCTGCGTTGAGGGCCGGGTTGTCACCCAGCCGCAGGTCGCGACGGAACCAGGCGACGGCGGGCACGATCGCAGGCTAGGGCGTCCGACGGGTGCGGGCACGCCGGGTGCGGTTGAATGCACGGGTGAGCGACCTCATCGACACCACGGAGATGTACCTCCGCACGGTGTTCGAGCTCGAGGAGGAGGGGGTCGTCCCCCTGCGGGCCCGGATCGCCGAGCGCCTGGGCCAAAGCGGCCCCACGGTCTCCCAGACGGTTGCTCGCATGGAGCGCGACGGCCTGCTCACGGTCTCGGGTGACCGCCACCTGGAGCTCACCGCGCGTGGCCGCGAGTACGCCACCCAGGTCATGCGCAAGCACCGCATCGCCGAGTGCCTGCTCGTCGAGGTGCTGGGGCTGCCGCTGGAGGAGGTCCACACCGAGGCCTGCCGCTGGGAGCACGTGATGTCCGAGTCGGTGGAGCGGCGCATCCTCGAGATGCTGGGCAGTCCCACGGAGTCGCCGTTCGGCAATCCGATCCCGGGGCTCGACGCGCTCGTGCCGGGCCTTGCCTCTGCGGCGCCCTCGCCATCGTGGATCGCGCTGGATGCGGCCGCCGGCGACGATACGTCGCGCGTGACCGTGCGCCGCATCGGCGAGCCCGCCCAGGTCGAACCCGAGACCGTCGCCCTACTGCGGCGCGCTGGCGTGGTGCCCGGCGCGACCGTCAAGGTGCAGCGGGCCGCCACCGGCGTGCTGGTCGGCTCGGCGGGGGAGTACGTCGAGTTGCCTCCCGAGCTGGCTGCGCACGTGGTCGTCGAGCCGCTCGGCTGACCCTTCGCTCACTCGATCCGCTGGGCGTGGCCGATGCCGCTAGCCTCGGCCCATGACCCCGCCGCGCTCACCCGAAGCCCTCGCCGCCCTCGCCTCCGGCTCGCTCGACGGCCGCGTCGCGCTCATCACCGGTGGCGGCACGGGCATCGGTCGTGCGACAGCGACGCTGCTGGCGCGCATGGGCGCGCGCGTGGTGGTGACGGGGCGGCGCGAGGACCTCCTGGCCGCCACGGTCGCGGACATCGAGGCGGCGGGCGGATCCGCGACGGCGTACCCGAGTGACATCCGCGAGCCCGAGGCCGTCGATGCTCTGCTCGACCAGGTGCTGAACGCCGAGATGCGCGTCGACCTGCTGGTCAACAACGCGGGCGGCCAGTTCGTCTCGCCCGCCGAGGACATCAGCCCCAAGGGCTTCCGGGCCGTGACGCGACTGAATCTCGACGCGACGTGGTACCTGTCGACACAGGTCGCGAAGCGCTCGATGCTGCCCGAGGGCTACGGCAAGATCGCCAGCATCACCATGACGATGACCCCGCACCGCGGCATCGTGGGGATGTCGCATTCGTCGGCGGCGCGGGCGGGCGTCGAGAGCCTCACGGCGACCTGGGCGCAGGAGTGGGGCGCGCGGGGGGTGCGCACCATCGCCATCGCGCCCGGGGTCGTGCACACCGATGCGTGGGAGAACTACGGCCTCGATCCCGACCAGGTCGCGCAGGTCATGCCGCTGAAGCGGCTGCAGACCGCTGATGAGGTGGCCGCGCTGGTGGGCTTTTGGATGAGCCCGGCCGGCGACTACATCACCGGCATCACGCTCGTGGCCGACGGCGGCATGAACCTCGCCGGCCCCCGCCTCTACTAACCCCCTTCGCGTTGAGTGGCGGGTTGTGCTGCTGCGCCACGGCGTGTCGCACCGCACAACCCGCCACTCAACGCGGGGTGGTGGAGGGAGCCTGGGTTCAGGCGGGGTTGAGGTTGGCGATCGCGATGATCTGCCAGCCGGGAGCACCCTGACGCCACACCGTGAGGCGCGGGGCGGGCTTGGTCGACAGGCGCGAGCCGTTGATGGTCTCCGCCACTGACAGCCAGTGCGTCGCCACGATGGTGTCGCCACCGCGGGTCGAGGTGAAGTCGGTCAGGGAGATCTCGCCGAGGTCCTCGGCCTTGAGCATGGCCATCTCCTTGGCCTTGTCGCGGGCACCATCGGTGTGCACCGACTGGAAGTCGTCGGCCAGCATGGCGTCAACAGCCGCCCAGTCCTGCACGGCAACTGCGCCGATGAACTCGCGGTAGAGGGTCTCGCCGTCGGCCTGGGGGTCCTGCATCGCACTCATGTCTGCTCCTGGGGAATGGGTTGGTTGGGTCGCCGGACGCTATCAGGCCGGCTGGGAGAGCGACCAGGTTTCGCCGGACACCCGCAGCGGGATGCCGGACTTGCCTCGCTCGCCGAGCTTGACGCCGAGCACCTGGTGCAACTGGATCGTGTTGATGTCGAAGCCGAGACGCGATGCCGCCATGTAGAGGCGCCACACGCGGGCGGTGGGCTCACCAGCCTCGGCCACGCAGGCATCCCAATTGCGCTCCAGGTTGTCGCACCAGTGCTTGAGGGTCAGCGCATAGTGCTCGCGCAGGTTCTCCTCGTGGCGGATCTCCCAGCCCGCGTCGTTCATCTCGCTGATGATCAGGCCGGGCGGGGTCAGCTCGCCGTCGGGGAAGACGTAGCGGTTGATGAAGCTGCGCTTGTAGTGCGAGGGCCACAGGCTGTTGGGCCGCGTGATGCAGTGGTTGAGCAGGCGCCCCTCGGGGCGGACCTTGCCGTAGAGGAAGGCGAAGTAGGCCGGGTAGTTGTCGCGGCCGATGTGCTCGGTGAGGCCGATGGACGAGATGGCGTCGAAGCCGGTCTCACGGACGTCGCGGTAGTCGCTGTGGCGGATCTGGGCGCGATCAGCGAGCCCGGCATCCTCGATCACCCGCTGGCCCCATTCGGCCTGCTGCTTCGACAAGGTCACGCCGATCGCGGAGACGCCGTAGTTCTTCACGGCGTGCAGGACCATGCCGCCCCAGCCGCACCCGACATCGAGCAGGCGCTGGCCCGGCTGCAGGTTGAGCTTGCGGCAGACCAGGTCGAACTTCTCCTCCTGCGCGTGTTCCAGCGTCGCGTCCTCGGTCGGGAAGACGGCGCACGTATAGGCCATCGACGGACCGAGCACGAAGGAGTAGAAGCGATTGCTGACGTCATAGTGGTGGTGGATCGCCTCGGCATCACGGTGCTTGGAGTGGCGGCGTCCGCCCAGTCGGCGCTCGATGGCGGGAGGCTCGGGCCGGGCGAGGGCATCCTTCGCGAATCGCTTGGCCAGCCGGGCCCGGTCGACGAGCGAGACGTGATCCAGTGGGAGGGGATACAGGCGCCTGAGCGCCTCGTAGACGTCGCCGTGGATCTCCAGGTCGCCAGCGACGTAGGCGCGCGCGAGGCCGAGCTGGCTGGGCGCGCTCGCGATGTACTGCACCCCGCGCGGGCTGGTGATCTCGAGCACGACCTCGGCTCCGATGAGCCCCGTGCTCGAGCCGTCGTAGGCCTTGAAGCCCACGCGACGCTCGGCGGGTACGACGGTGGCGAATGCCTCGGCAAGATCCATGGTTCCTCCGCGATTACCGGCGCCGCACGACCTTGTCGTAGAGGTCGAGCAGCCGCGACGCAGGATCGTAGGCCATCTTGAGGCCGCGGTAGGAGTCCCCTCCGTAAATCGACCAGAACTCCTCGGGGGAGTAGTAGGCGGAGGAGTAGAGCGACTTGCGGCCGTCCAGCTCGGTGACCGTGGCCTCGATCCGGCGGTTGACCCGCCCGTCTTCCGGAGTGGTGCCGGGGGGCAGGGGCACGGTCGACCAGAAGCCGAGGTTGACGTAGGTCTCCTCGGGGTCGAATTCATACAGCGGCCAACGGGCTGACGGATCTCGCTGGCGCAGCGGGCAGATCCACACGGGCTCGATGCCCACCTCGCGATGGAAGAAGTCGAGGAAGTCCGCGAGCTTTCCGATCGGCACCTCGATGTCCTGGACGACCTCCTCGCGGGCGGGCTTGCGGCGCAGTTTGGCCGACTTGGCCGAGAACTTCGTGCGCCGGTCCCAGGCGATGAGCTTCCAGTAGACGTCACTGCGGAGCTTGTCCTTGGGCCACAGGCGACGGATGAGGGGCCGTTGGGTGCCGAAGGCGCGCGAGCACCAAAACCAGTCGGTGTCCCAGCGCCAGATGTAGTCGTGGATGGTGAGCAGGTCCTCGCGCTTGCGCTGGATCGAGCGGTAGTAGATGTCCATGCCGGTGTAGTCGCTCGGCGTCATCGTGCCGCGATCAGCCACCATCTCGCCGAGCGAGAGGTACTGCTCGGTTGCCGAGAACACCGTGCCGTCGAGGAAGTGCACGGGTACGCCATCCCATTCCTGCGACTTCACGATCTCGGTGATGGCATCGGCCATCTCCTGCGCCGTGTTGAAGCGCACATGGCGCAAGCGCACGTAGGGCAGCACCGGCTCGAGCTCGATCTTCAGCCGCAGGGCATAGCCGAGGGTGCCGTAGGAGTTGGGGAAGCCGTAGTAGAGGTCGCGGTGGGGGTCGCCGGGCGCGCCCGTGACCGTGAGCACCTGCCCATCGCCGGTGAGAATGTCCATCTCGATCACCGACTCGTGGGGCAGGCCCCAGCGGAAGCTCGAGCTCTCGATGCCCAGGCCCGTGACGGCCCCGCCCAGGGTGATGGTCTTCAGCTGGGGCACGCACAGGGGCATGAGGCCGTAGGGGAGGGTCGCGTCCACGAGGTGCTCGTACGTCGTCATGCCCTGCACCTCGGCGGTGCGGTTGACGGGATCGACCTCGAGCACGCCGTCGAAGGCCGCAACGTCGAGCCCGGGCGTGCTGGTGGCCGCACGCTGGCGGAAGAGGTTGGAGGTCGCCTTGGCCAGCCGCACGGGAGCGCCGGGCGGGATTGCGGCGTACTGGCGGCGCAGATCAGCGACGCGCGCGTCGTACGCAGCACGCCACGGGGGGCTCCACGACGAGACCATCCGGGCCGACATGCGCCACAAGGTAGTCCTAGCGCAGGATGGTCCCGTGAGCCAGGAGGTCCTCGAGGCGGGTGCGCCTCCGAAGCGCGATGGGTTCCCGGCGTGGGTGGCCTGGGCGATCGGCGGCGTCCTCGTCGTGCTGATCACTCTCGGCTACGCGCTTGCCATCGGCGACCTGGTGGCGCGCACGGTGACGGCCGACCGCCTGCTGACGCAGGTGGAGGCGTCCGAAGCGGCCATGAAGGCCGCGCAGGATGAGTTCACCGCCACGATCGAGCCGTACTCCGCGGGCGACATGACCGATGCCGACCGCGAGCAACTGCGTGCGGACCTGGCCGACGTCGCGGCACGGGGACGCGATGCGATCGCTGCGGCCGGCGTGGGCGTGGGCGCGGTGAGCGTGCTGCCGTGGCAGGGCAATATCGCCGAGGCCCGCGAGGCCTACCTGCGCCACAACGCCGCCTGGGTCGCCTATCTCGATGCCGCGAGCCAGGATCCCGACGAGTGGTTCCGGGAGCAGCGCGATGTCAACACGACTTTCTACGAGGCGCGCGACCCTCTCGTGCAGGCACTGACGCTGTTCGACATCACCCGCGGACTCGATCGCATCAAGGTGATGTACGCCGAGAGCGGCGAAGGCGGTGGCGGCGGCCAGTCCGCCTAGGCGCAGAGGGTGGCGAGCACGGCGATGTCGGGATCGGCCGACAGGTCGACGCCGACGCGACTGATCAGGCGCGTCACCGTGCCGTCGGCTTCCGCCTCCACCCAGCCGGCGCGGTGATCCAGGCCCAGGTGGGGAACGCCGGGAAGCAGCACGCAGCCCGACGCGGCACCTTCGGCCTCCGGCGTCGACGGCCGCGTCTCGGCCGGCGGATGCAGCACGATCAGCGCCGCGGGCTGCGGATCGGCGAACTGGCCGGGCCGCGGTGCGCCGCTGCCGAGCACCGGGCCCGCCGCGGTGATCAGCCCCACCGTGTCGGGCTGGGGATCCTCGGGAAGTTCCTCGACCGCGCGGAACACGGTGGTCGTCGGGAGCAGGCCGGGCATGGCCGCGAAGCGCACGGCGATCGCGAGGAACTGCGTCCACTCCCGTGTCGTGGCGGGCCACCGTCCGGAGAGGAGGAACCCGGCGAGGCTGCGGTCCTTGCCGGAGAACGCCGACACCTCGATGCCCATGGGGGAAGGGTGCGTCACGCACCCGCTGGCACGCAAGCACCACCGAGTGCTAAGTGTCGTGTCGCTCCCTCACGAAGCAGAAGAGATTGCCCTCGGGGTCCGTGAGGCGGACCCAGGCCGCTCCCACCTCTTCTATAGGTGAGGCATCGATGCGGGTGGCTCCGAGGCTCACCGCCCGCTGCGCCTCGGCCTCGATATCGGGCACGTGCACGTCGATGTGCACCCGTGTCTTGCACGTCACCGGCTCGGGCACCCGCTGGATCACCAGCCGCGGCCCGCGGCCCGCGGGGTCGACGAGCATCCAGTAGATGCGACCGGGGTCGTCGTACCGCGACTGCTCCTCCGGCTCATAGCCCAAGACCTGCGACCAGAAGTCGATCATCAGCTCCGGATCGTTGACGTCGAGGGTGAACTCGATGTGCATGCCGGTCATCGTGCACCAGACTCGTCGCTCTCCGCCGCGATTTGGGTACGCCGGGGCGCGGTAGAAGGCGACAAGTCGGTGCTAGTGGTCCAGACCCGAGTCCAGGCCCAGGCGCTCGGCACCGGCATAGACGTTGAAGGACCCCTCGCGCACGAAGCCGACCAGGGTCAGCCCGGATGCGCGGGCGAGGTCGACGGCCAAGGTGGTCGGAGCCGACACCGCCGCGAGTGCGGGTGCGCCCGCAACCACCGCCTTGTGCACGAGTTCGGCGGATGCACGCCCGCTCACCTGCAGGCACAGGCCGCTCAGTGGCAGGCGCCCTTGCTGGAGCGCCCAGCCGACGACCTTGTCGACCGCGTTGTGCCGACCGACGTCCTCGCGCACGCACACGAGCTCGCCGTCGGTGGTGAAGAGCCCGGCAGCATGCAGGCCGCCGCTGGCGTCGAACCCGCGCTGGGCCTCGCGCAGGAGGTGCGGTTGCTCCACGAGGCGCTCGGGTGCGAACGCCGTGCGGTCGTTCTCGAGCGGCCACTGACGCGTGCGAGACGTCAGGTCGATGAGGTCCGATCCGCACAGGCCGCAGGCGCTCGATGTCGTGTGGAGCCGGGGCTCGATGGGCGGCAGTGACCGGGTGGTCACCTGCACGATCCGGCGTACGTCATCGCCGTCGTCGACCTGCTCGAAGCACTCCTTGGCCTCGACGATGTCGTCGATGGAGGAGATCGCGCCCTCCGACACGAGCCAGCCCAGCGCGAGTTCGATGTCAGAGCCGGGAGTGCGCATCGTCGTCGAGACCGTGCGTCCGTCGACCTCGATGACCAGCGGCTCTTCGACGGCGACCTGGTCGGGTCCGGCCTGCGCGCCGTCGCGGTAGCGCACGATGCGCCGGCGCTCCACCGATGCCATGCCACCCCTTCGCAGACGGTCGCCTCAGACTAGGCCTGGGCGCACTCACCAGTGGCGCCCGCGGCGTGGTTTCACAGTGTGGAACGACCGGCGCCGCACCCGCGGGGGCTCCCCGCGAACCCCTTCCGTGACCTACCCTTGAGGGGCTCGGCGGGCCGCCGGGCCATGGGGTCGGAGGCAGTGATGTCGGCGTACGCGCCCGGGTCGGTGGAGGCCGTCCGCACCGTCCTCGCCACCCTTCCCCCCGACGAGCGCCTCATCCTGCCCGCCCTGCAGCGCCTGCAGGAGTCCTTCGGCTACGTGCCCGACGGTGCGGTCGAGGCGGTCGCGGAGGAACTCAACGTCTCGCGCGCCGAGGTCGTCGGGGTGCTCACCTACTACCACGACCTGCGCCAGACGCCGCCTGCCCCCGTGGTCGTACAGGTGTGCGTGGCCGAGGCATGCCAGGCCCAGGGCGTGCGCGACCTGCTGCGCGGCATCGAGGGCGAGTACGCCGTCACCGTCGGCAAGCGCACCATCGCGGGCGGCGTGGAGTTCGACAAGGTCTACTGCCTGGGCAACTGCGCGCTCGGCCCAGCCGTGATGGTCAACGGCCACCTCATCGGACGCTGCGATACGCGCCGGCTGCGCACGGCGATCGAGGCGGCGCGATGACCCGCATCTACGTCCCGCGCGATTCGGCTGCCGTCTCGGTCGGAGCCGACGATGTCGCGCGCACGCTCGCGGAGATGGTCGCCGCACGCGGAGTCTCTGTCGAGATCGTGCGCAACGGCTCGCGCGGCATGCTGTGGCTCGAGCCGTTCGTCGAGGTCGAGACGTCACAGGGCCGCATCGGCTACGGACCGGTCACCGTCGAGGACGTCGGCCCACTCCTCGACGCGGGCCTGCTCGACGGCGCGGCCCACGCCCTGTGCCACGGACCGGTCGACCAGATCCCGTGGCTGGCCTCCCAGCAGCGGATCTCCTTCGCGCGGGTTGGCGTCCACGATCCCCTCGACCTTGACGACTATCGCGCCTCCGGTGGGTTGCGCGGGCTCGAGCGCGCCCTCGCGATGCCCCAGGACGACGTCTGCGCCGACGTGCTTGCCTCCGGGCTGCGCGGACGCGGGGGAGCGGGCTTCCCGGCCGGCATCAAGTGGCGCACCGTCCTGGAGGCCGAGGCCGACCAGAAGTACGTCTGTTGCAACGCCGACGAGGGTGACAGCGGCACGTTCGCCGACCGCATGCTCATGGAAGGTGATCCGTTCACCCTGCTCGAAGGCATGGCGATCGCTGGCATCGCGACTGGCGCCACCAAGGGCCTCATCTACGTCCGCTCCGAGTACCCCTCGGCGATTCGCACCCTGCGCACCGCCATTGACATCGCGCGCGTCGACGGCTGGCTGGGTGACGACGTGCTCGGCTCGGGCCGCGCGTTCGACCTGCGCGTGGTCGAAGGCGCGGGGTCCTACGTCTGCGGCGAAGAGACGGCGATGCTGGAGAGTCTCGAGGGCAAGCGCGGAATGGTGCGGCCCAAGCCGCCGATCCCCGCGCTGCACGGGCTCTTCGGCAAGCCCACGCTCGTGCACAACGTGCTGACGCTCTCGGCGGTGCCCGCGATCCTCGCCGATGGCGCCGCGGCCTACCAGGCGCTCGGGATCGATCGCTCGCGCGGCACGCAGGTCTTCCAGCTCGCCGGCAACATCGCCCGCGGTGGCATCGTCGAGCTCGCCTTCGGCGTCACCTTGCGCGAGCTCGTCGAGGAGTACGGCGGCGGCACGGCGACGGGCCGGCCGATACGAGCGGTGCAGGTCGGCGGTCCGCTGGGGGCCTACCTTCCCGGCGACACCCTCGACATCCCGATGGACTACGAGGCCCTGGCCGCGGCCGGCGGCCTGCTCGGGCACGGCGGCATCGTGGCCTTCGATGACTCGGTCGACATGGCCGCCCAGGCCCGCTTCGCCATGGAGTTCTGCGCGGTGGAGTCCTGCGGCAAGTGCACGCCATGCCGCATCGGATCCACCCGCGGCGTCGAGGTCATCGACCGCATCACGGCCGGAATCGACCGCGATCGCAACCTCGTCCTGCTCGAGGAGCTGTGCGAGACTATGACCGACGGTTCGCTGTGCGCGATGGGCGGGCTGACACCGCTCCCCGTGCGCAGCGCCCTGACGCACTTCCCCGAGGACTTCCACCGCGCACCGGAGGCGACGCAGCGATGACCCTGGTGTTCGAGCCCGACTACGGCACGCCGGCAGCCCCTGCCGACGAGACCGTCACGGTCCAGGTCGACGGCGTCGATGTCACGGTGCCGAAGGGCACCTCCGTCATGCGCGCGGCCGCCGAGGCCGGCCTCTCGGTGCCCAAGCTCTGCGCGACCGACTCGCTTCAGCCGTTCGGTTCCTGCCGTCTGTGCCTGGTCGAGATCGACGGCCGCAAGGGCACGCCCGCGTCCTGCACCACCCCGTGCGAGCCCGGCATGGTCGTGCGCACCCAGACCCCCAAGGTCGAGCGGCTGCGCCGCAATGTCATGGAGCTCTACATCTCCGACCATCCTCTTGATTGCCTGACCTGCCCTGCCAACGGCGACTGCGAACTCCAGGACATGGCCGGGGTCGTCGGCCTGCGCGAGGTCCGCTACGGCTACGAGGGCGACAACCACCTCGACGCTCCCACCGACTCCTCGAACCCCTACTTCTCCTTCGACGAGTCCAAGTGCATCGTCTGCAGCCGCTGTGTGCGTGCCTGCGATGAGATCCAGGGCACGCTCGCGCTCACGATCGTCGGGCGCGGCTTCGAGTCCAAGGTCAGTCCGGGCGGTACGTCGTTCATGGACAGCGAGTGCGTCTCGTGCGGGGCGTGCGTCCAGGCCTGCCCCACGGCCACCCTCGAGGAGAAGTCGGTCATCAGCCTCGGCATGCCGACCCGCACGGTCGAGACCACCTGCGCCTACTGCGGCGTGGGCTGCTCCTTCAAGGCCGAACTCCGCGGCGACGAGCTCGTGCGCATGGTGCCCTCCAAGAAGGGCGGCGCCAACGAGGGCCACTCCTGCGTCAAGGGCCGCTTCGCCTGGGGTTATGCCACCCACTCCGATCGCGTGCTCTCACCGCTCGTGCGCGATTCGATCACCGAGACCTGGCGCGAGGTGTCGTGGGATGACGCGATTGCCTTCGCCGCTCGTCGGCTCCAGGAGATCCAGGCCGAGTACGGCGCCGACAGCATTGGCGGCATCACCTCGTCGCGATGCACCAACGAAGAGGTGTTCGTCGTCCAGAAGATGGTGCGCGCGGCCTTCGGCAACAACAACGTCGATACCTGCGCCCGCGTCTGCCACTCGCCCACCGGCTACGGCCTGAAGACGACCCTGGGCACCTCGGCGGGCACCCAGGACTTCAAGTCGGTCGCGCAGGCTGACGTCATCATGGTGATCGGCGCCAACCCGACCGATGCCCACCCGGTCTTCGGCTCGCGCATGAAGCGCCGCCTGCGCGAGGGCGCGCGACTCATCGTCGTCGACCCGCGACGCATCGACCTTGTGCGCTCCCCCCACATCACCGCCGATCACCACCTGCAGTTGCAGCCGGGCACCAATGTCGCGGTCATCAACGCCATGTCGCACGTCATCGCCGAGGAGGGCCTCATCGACGAGGCCTACGTCGCCGAGCGCTGCGATGCGGTGCTCTATGCCGAGTGGCGCGAGTTCATCGCGCGCCCCGAGAACTCGCCGGAGGCCCTCGAGGCCGTGACGGGCGTACCCGCCGCCGAAGTCCGCGAGGCCGCACGCCTCTACGCCGCCGGCCCCAACTCCGCCATCTACTACGGCCTGGGCGTCACCGAGCACAGCCAGGGCTCGACCATGGTCATGGCCATGGCCAACCTCGCGATGGCGACCGGCAATATCGGCCGCGAGGGCGTGGGCGTCAACCCGCTGCGCGGGCAGAACAACGTGCAGGGCTCCTGCGACATGGGCTCGTTCCCGCACGAGTTCTCCGGCTACCGCCACGTCTCCGACGACGTCGTGCGCGAGCAGTTCGAGACCCTGTGGGGCGCCGAGCTGCGCTCCGAGCCCGGCATGCGCATCCCCAACATGCTCGACGCCGCCGTGACGGGCGAGTTCAAGGCGCTCTTCGTGCAGGGCGAGGACGTCGCCCAGTCAGACCCCAACACCCACCACGTGCAGGCGGCTCTCGAGGCGATGGACCTCGTCATCGTGCAGGACCTCTTCCTCAACGAGACCGCTCGCTACGCCCATGTCTTCCTGCCCGGCACGTCATTCCTCGAGAAGGACGGCACCTTCACC
>CAINGG010000478.1 GCA_903848435.1 uncultured Actinomycetes bacterium
CATAAATCCAGCGACGACCCCTGAGGGCACTCCGCGCGAGGATAAGACGGTAGTCATCGTCGATGGGGTGGCGGGCGTCAGCGAGGTGCTCCCGGCTCCGTAACTGCTCCATCCCGATGTCGAATCCGGGGAGCCCGCTCTACGCTGATGCGTGAGAGGGGGCTTCCCATGCGTGTCGACATCGAAGACATCACGGCGTCGCCTGAGTTCGCGGCACGCGTGGAATCGCTGTCGGCCGAGACTGGCCGCACGCCCGAAGACGTTCGCTCGGATGCGCGGGGTTGTCTCCAGGAGATGCTGGCGACGATCGAGCCTCGGTCGACAACTGCCTGGGACCGCTTCGGTCGCTATCTCACGCGCTCCTACACGATCGACGCGTCGACCGGCAACCTTGCAGATATTCGTGCGCTGGGGCTCAAGCACTCCCTGGTATTTCTGCCCAACCATCGCTCCTATCTCGATCCGCTGATCCTGCGTCGGGTGCTGGCCAAGCAGGGCTTCCCGCCCAACTTCATCCTGGGTGGCTCCAACCTCGCTATGTGGCCCGCATCGATGCTGGCCAAGCGCGCGGGGCTCATCTTCATCCGCCGCAACACCCGAGACGACCCGGTCTACCCCGCGATGATGCGGTTGTATCTGGGCTTCCTGCTGCGCGAACACGCGAACCTTGAGTGGTACTTCGAGGGTGGTCGCACCCGAACCGGGAAGTTGCGGCCGCCTCGCATGGGTGTGCTGCGCTACCTGGTCGACGCATTCCTGGAAAATGAGCACGCGCGACCCGCTGGTGCGCCGCCGGAGGATGTCTATGTCATCCCGGTCTCGATCGTCTACGACCAGCAGCACGAGGTCGAAGCGATCTCCTTCGAGGACACCGGCGGCTCGAAGACGCCGGAGAGTCTGAAGTGGGCGGTCAACTTCGCACGAGCGCAGTCCGCGCAACGAGGGCAGGCGCACGTGCGCTTCGGCGAGCCCCTATCGCTGGCCAGCATCGTCAGCGATGCTCGGGAGCGAGCCGGATCAGCAGATCCGACGACTGTGGTCCCGCGCGTGGCCTTTGATATTGCCGATCGCATTAACAACGCCACTCCCATCACCCCCTCCGCACTGATCACGTTTGCCCTGCTCGACAACGAGGGTCGTGCGCTGACCTTGGGAGAGTTGCTCAACGTCCTCGATCCGCTCTTGGCCTACGTGCGAGAACGCCAGTTGCCTCTCACGTCTGGTGTCGACCTCGCCAAGCCCGACGGTCTGCGGCAGGCACTGCGCACTCTCGAGCGCGAGGGTGTGGTCGAGGTGTATGACGGCGGCCTTGAGCCGGTGTATGCCATCGCGCCCGACAGGTTCCACGAGGCGGCGTTCTATCGCAACACACTGGCGCACTGGTTCGTTTATCGCGCCATTGCCGAGAGCGCGCTCCTAGCCGGAGCGTCTGCGGGCGGCAACGTGGCCGATGGCACGTGGCAGGCGGCATTGGAGCTCCGCGACCTGCTGAAGTTCGAATTCTTCTTCCCGCGCAAGCGCGAGTTCGCCGAGGACATCCGCCGGGAGGCGGACCTCGCCCGGCCCGGCTGGGAGTCCGAGGATCTTGACGAACAGCAGGTGCTGGCCGCGCTGGATCACACGCACCTGTATGTCTCGCAGCGCATCATCGGACCGTTCCTCGAGGCCTACGCCGTAGTCGCACAGCGCCTGGCCGACCTCGAGCCTGCCGCGCCCATCGACCGCGATGCCCTCGTGCAGGAATGCCTCGGCATAGCCCGCCAGTCGTGGCTCATGCACCGGCTGACCAGTCCCGAGTCCATTTCTCGCGACCTCATGCAGGGTGCCATCAAGCTGGCCGACAACCGTGGCCTGCTCGGGGTCGGAGGTGAGGAGCTGCGCAAGCAGCGTGAGTCATTCCGCGACGAACTCAACGCTGCGGTCGCGCGCGTGGGGATCATCCGGCGAGCGGCCATCGCCCAGATCGAGGGCGATCGCAGCGAAACCGTCTCGCGTCAGTTCAGGAGGAAGTAGGCGTGGCTGATATCGACGGACTCCTGGACGAGATCTCAAGGTCGCCCGAAGGGCCACAGATCGGCGCCTTCTTCGACTTCGACGGCACCTTGATCGACGGCTACTCCGCGGTCGCCTACTTCCGGGATCGGCTGCTGGCGCGCGATGTCGGCACCACCGAGTTGCTGAAGTCCATCACCGAGAGCATCAATGTCGAGGTGCGCGGTCAGGACGTGCACCGACTCGTTGAGGTAGGCGTTGGCGCCCTCGCTGGGCGGGCGGTGGCTGATATCGATGCCATGGGCGAGCGGCTCTTCAAGAAGCGCATTGCACCGATGGTGTTCCCGGAAGCACGCCTGCTCGTGGATGCGCACAAGGCCCGGGGCCATACGGTCGTGATGGCGTCGTCGGCACTGACCTTCCAGACTGGTGCCGCGGCTCGGGACCTCGGCATCGACCACGTGCTGTGCACCCGCATCGAGAGCGTCGACGGCGTGCTCACGGGCTTCGTCGATGGCCCGATCCTCTGGGGAGAGGCAAAGGCCGCGGCAGTTCGGGAATTCGCCGACACCTTCGGCATCGACCTTGCTCGGTCTTACGCCTACGGCAATGGTGCCGAGGATGTGTTCTATCTCGAGACAGTGGGCAATCCACGGCCGCTCAATCCCTCGTCAGGCCTGGAGTCTGCTGCGCGCGAACGAGGCTGGAGCACGGCACGGTTGACCAAGCCGCAGCACCTTTCGCCCGAGTTGGTGGTGCGCAGTGTCGCGGCGTACGCCGGTGTCGGAGCAGGATTTGCCGCCGGCCTGGGCCTCGGCCTGTTGAACCGCGATCGACGCACAGCGATTGAGGTCACGGCCTCGGTGGGGTCGGAATTGGCTCTGGCCGCAGCCGGAGTGACTCTCGACGTGGTTGGCGCTGAAAATCTCTGGGCCGAACGCCCAGCCGTCTTCGTCTTCAATCACCAAAGCCAACTAGACGTCATCATCCTTGCCGCGCTGCTGCGTACGGATTTCACGGGCGTGGCCAAGAAGGAGTTGCAGCGCGACCCGATGTTCGCTCCACTCGGGTGGCTGGCCGACGTGGCATTCGTTGATCGCGCCAACACCGAGGAGGCCAAGAAGGCCCTCGCGCCAGCCGTCGAGGCTCTCAAGAATGGTCGCTCGCTGGCCATGGCGCCGGAGGGGACTCGTTCTGCCACTCCGCGTCTTGGCCCCTTCAAGAAGGGCGCCTTCCACGTCGCTATGCAGGCCGGGGTGCCCATGGTGCCCGTCGTCATCCGCAATGCGGGCGAACTCATGCCATCGCATGGTGTGTTCATCTCGTCCGGCACGCTCCAGGTCGCAGTGCTGCCGCCGGTGTCGACCAAGCGGTGGACCAAGGACTCCATTGACGAGCACGTGACCGACGTGCGCCAGATGTTCCTCGACACCCTGGC
>CAINGG010000479.1 GCA_903848435.1 uncultured Actinomycetes bacterium
CCGCACTGCACCCGGCGGTGATTCGACCCTTCGAGGAGACCGACTTCCCGCGGTATCCGCAGTTGGTCAAGGGCTATATCGGTCCGGGCGCACTCGGCGTGGCCGGTGGGGGCAGCGTGCGCTTCCTGGTCGACCCCCGTGTGGCAGTGGGTACCGCGTGGATCACGGGGGCCAATGCGCCGGGCCAGCACGTCTATGGCCTGGTGCGCGGGCGCGATTTCGAGGTCGATGGCGAGATCGAGGCCGTCGAGATCGTCGAGGGCGACCCGTGCCCGCGTTGCGGGGGAACCGTCGAGATTGCCCGCGGCATCGAGATCGGCCATATCTTCCAGCTGGGCCGCAAGTACGCCGAGGCCCTGGGCCTGACCGTCCTCGACGAGCAGGGCAAGCAGGTCACCGTGACGATGGGCTCCTACGGCATCGGGGTCTCGCGAGCGGTGGCGGCGGTGGCGGAGCAGCACCATGACGACAAGGGCCTCGTGTGGCCCCGCGAGGTGTCACCGGCCGACGTGCACATCGTGGCGACCGGCAAGGAGGACGCGCCCTTCGATACCGCCGAGTCGATCGCCGCTCGCCTTGATGGCGCGGGGGTCCGCGTGCTCCTCGATGACCGTCGCGGAGTGTCACCCGGTGTGAAGTTCAACGACGCAGAGCTCATCGGCGTGCCGACGATCGTGGTCGTTGGCAAGCGACTGGCCGACGGGCAGGTGGAGATGCGCGATCGAGCCAGTGGCGACAGCGTCGACGTGGCGGTGGACGACATCGTCGATCGCGTCATCGACCTGTGCCGACAGGGCTGACCCATGCCCGTCGAGGCCGTCGTCTTCGACTGGGGCGGCACTCTCACGCCCTGGCACGACATCGACCTCGTCGACATGTGGCGCGCATACGCGGTCGCGTTCGACGCGGCTGATCCGCAGGCCCTTGCCGAGCGTCTCGCCGGTGAGGAGGTCGCCCGGTGGCGGCGCCAGCAGTCATCGCTGGGTGCCGACGGCACCGGTGCGCTCGACCACCTCTTCGCCGACGTGGGCATCGATGTCTCGACGGCCCGGCACGGCCGCGCTCTCGCGGCCTATCTCTCGCACTGGGATCCGCACACCCTGGCGGATCCTGATGCGATCGAGGTGATGTCCGGACTCCGGTCGCGCGGAGTGCTCGTGGGCGTGCTGTCCAACACGATGTGGCCACGCTGGCACCACGAGGCGGTCTTCTCGCGCGATGGGCTCCTTCCGTTGATCGATGCGGCCGTCTACACGAGCGAGATCTCGTCAGCCAAGCCGCATGCTGGTGCGTTCGACGCAGTGCTCGCGGCACTGGGCACGCGGCCCGACGTCACCGTGTTTGTCGGCGACAGGCCCTGGGACGATGTCCACGGTGCCCAGCAGGCTGGGATGCGCGCAATCCTCGTCCCGCACTCGCGTCTCGGCGACCAGGCTGTCGACATCGAGGTCACCCCGGATGCGATCGTCTCGCGACTGGGTGAGGTGCTGCGCATCGTCGAGGCCTGGCGGGACGCGTGACACCCGACTGGTACGTCATCGCCGCGCTCTGCGTGGTGGCTGCGGCAGCGGGATGGGTCGACGCCGTGAGCGGTGGCGGGGGCCTGCTGCAGTTGCCCGCGCTGCTCATCGCGCTGCCCGACCAGCAGCCATCGGTGGCGCTGGGCACCAACAAGATGTCGTCGATCCTGGGCACCTCGGCGGCCGCGATCACGTACGGCCGGGTCGAGCGACCGCGCCTGGCCACCGCCTTGCCGATGGCCCTCGCCGCCTTCGGGGGAGCGGCGGTCGGCTCCCTGGTGGCGGTGCACCTGCTGTCGGCCGTCTTTCGGCCGATCATCCTCGTCGCTCTCATCGTCGGGTGGTGCTTCATTGCCTTCCGCCGCGACCTTGGCCTGGTGGAGCGCGAGACATCGCGGCGGCGTCACCTGACGACGGCCATCCTCGGCGGCATCGGCATCGGCTTCTACGACGGTGCCATAGGACCCGGAACCGGCTCCTTCCTCGTCGTCCTGCTCGTGGCCGCCCTTGGCTACACCTTCCTGCAGGCCTCCGCGACAGCGAAGATCGTGAATGTCGGCACCAACCTCGCCTCGCTGATCGTCTTCGGCCTGGCCGGATCGGTGCTGTGGGCTGTGGGCCTGCTCATGGGCGCGTGCAATGTCGCCGGTGCGATTGTCGGCGCCCGCATGGCGATGGCGAAGGGGAGCGGCTTCGTGCGCATCGTCTTGCTGGCGGTGACCGCGGTGCTGATCGTCGTCCTCGCCGTGCAGATCGTGCGCGGCTAGC
>CAINGG010000480.1 GCA_903848435.1 uncultured Actinomycetes bacterium
CCCAGCACGGGATGGTTGCCCGCACGGCGTACGAGCCACATCTGGCCGGCGAGACCGATCAGTGCCGCCCCCAGCATGCGCAGGCACCAGTCGATCGCGTCGGTGGACTCGAAGCCGATCCACCCGGCGAAGGCGCTCGGCAGGAGCAGCAGGAGCACGCCGGTGACGATGAAGAACGCCGAGCCGACTCCCAGGACGATGCGAATGACTCGCGCCGAGGCGGCAACTCCCCCGATATCGCGGAGCTCAGCCTCGGTCATGACATGACAGTAGGGCGTCACCACCCCTGTTGAGTGGCGCCTTGTGCTGCCCTTTTACGGCGTGTCGGCGACACAGGTCGCCACTCAACGCGGGTGGCTCAGGTCGTTGAGGCGTCGCCGGCCAGCAATTGCTGCGGCAGGATCGTCAGCGTGTAGCCGCCGTCGCCGGGTGTCAGCACCCAGTAGAGATCGAAGCGATCCTCGGGCCATGTGTCGGGTACGTCGACTCCGCTTGCTAGCGGGAACGCGCGGGTGAGGGTCGGGATATGGCCGTGGTCCCAGACGATGAGCGTCGGCGAGTCCGCCTTGACGATCTCTTGCGCCAGCTTCTCCTCGTCGCCGCGGCCCAGGTGGTCGAGCATGTCGAGGTCGAGGCGCTTGGCGATGCCGTGCGCCGTCAGACGCGGGCGGTCGCTCTCGTGATGCGGATCCGTGGCAGTCGCATAGACGCGCTCAGGCCGGCCGAAGGGGTCCCCCGAGGCACCCGCATAGGCCATGCGCACGGCGAGCGCACCCGAGCGCGACCATCCCCTCGGCGTGAGTCCGTGCCCCGTCGGGTGACCCTTGTGGTCGACGCCATCGGCGACACCAGGCTCGGGCTTCTCGGCATGCCGCACGATGACGACAACAGGCTGATCGGTCATGGCCTACCTTCCGCGAGCGTGAGTTCGGCGAGGAAGGATTCGGTCAGGTGATCGATGAGTGCCTCGCGCGGCACCTCCTGCGGATTCCACGCGATGACAGTCTCTTCCATTCCCACGAGCCAACCTCGCACGATCAATGTAGTGAGTGGCGAGGGATCCACACAGCCCGCGGCATCCAGCCAACGCGGGACGAGGGCATCCCTGGTGTCGGCGATGAGTTGCACGATGCGCTGATCGCCACCGCCCGCCCCGCGTACGAGCGCGGTGTAGCTGAGGCGATTGCGCTCGACGAGTCGCACGAAACCGTCCACGAGCGATCGAATGCGGTCGGGCGTGGCCGTCCCGCCGGGCAGGCGCGGCGGCCGCAGGAGCTGCTCCCCCATGGTGGATACGACAGCGAAGTAGAAGTCGGCCTTGGTCGGGAAGTAGTGGAAGAGCAGCGTGCGACTGATGCCGGCCGCGGCGGCTACCTCGTCGAGAGGGAGCTCGTGGATCGGACGCGACTGCAGGAGCTGCCAGCCCACCTCGATGAGCTGCGCCCGGCGTGCGTCCGCCGACATGCGCGTGGTGAGCCCCGTTGCCCCGCCGCGACTCGATGCGACGACCGCATCGTCCGTGCCAGGTGGGCTCACCACATCAGGAGTAGCGGCCACCCGACTCCGCCAGTGCCACGAGGGTCTGCGGCGGCGTGAATCGGTCGCCGTACGTCGCAGCGAGTTCGCGAGCCCGCGCGACGAAGCCGGCCGGTCCACCCGGATAGCCGTTGATGTACTGCAGCACGCCGCCAGTCCACGGCGGGAAGCCGATGCCGAAGATGGAGCCGATGTTTGCCTCCGGCACCGAGCGCAGGACGCCCTCGTCGTAGCACTTGACCGACTCGATGGCCTCGGCAAAGAGCATGCGCTCCTGCATGTCCTCGAACGGCATGCTGAGGTTGTCGCCGCCGAAGTTGTCGATCAAGCCATCCCACAGGCCCAGGCGCTTGCCCTCGGCGTACTCATAGAAGCCGGCCCCCGCCGCGCGACCGCCGCGCTCGAAGTCGACGACCATGCGGTCGATCACGGCGTACGACGGATGGTCGGGGAAGGACTGGCCCGCCGCCTCCATGGCGATGCGGCCCTCCTCGCGGATGCGGCGTCCGAGCGTCAGGCTCACCTCGTCGAAAAGCGCCAGCGGCCCTGTGGGGTAGCCCGCCTGCAGGCCGGCCTGCTCGATCGACGGCGCGGGTACGCCCTCACCCAGCATCGCCACCGCCTCGCCCATGAAGGTCCCGATGACGCGGCTGGTGAAGAACCCCCGGCTGTCATTGACGACGATCGGCGTCTTCTTGATGATCGCCGCGATATCGAGTGCCTTGGCGATGGCGGCATCGGATGTCTTCTCGCCGACGACGATCTCCAGCAGCGGCATCTTGTCGACCGGTGAGAAGAAGTGCATGCCGATGAAGTCCTGCGGGCGCTTGAC
>CAINGG010000481.1 GCA_903848435.1 uncultured Actinomycetes bacterium
CGCTGGCGATCGGACTGGTGGTGGTGTCGTCCGTAGCCGTGGGGGCGGTGGCCCAGTGGATCGTGCCGGGCCTGTCCTTGGGCATCGCCTTCGCTCTCGGGGCGGTCCTGTCGCCCACGGATGCCGTCGCCGTGGCCAACGTCGCGCGTCGCGGAGCCCTTCCGCGACGCATCGTCACCATCCTCGAGGGCGAGAGCCTGGTCAACGATGGCACCGGCCTGACCCTGCTGCGGGTGGCGCTGACGGCTGCCGCGGTCGGCGCTGTCACGGTCGGCGACGTGATGCGCATCCTCACGGTGTCGGTTATCGGCGGGCTCGCGGTCGGTGCGTTGATAGGTGTGATCATCATCTGGGTCATGCGTCGCGCGCGCGACGACCTGATCGCCAACTGCCTGATCCTCATCGCGCCATTCCCGAGCTATCTCATCGCCGAGGAGTTCGGCGGCTCGGGCATCCTGGCCGTCGTCACGACGGCACTCATCGTGGCCAATGCCATGCTGAGCAACCGACGATTCCGCGGCCGGATGGCGTCGGTCGCGGTGTGGCGCCAGCTCACCTTCATTCTCACGGCGTTCGCCTTCTTCCTGGTAGGACTGGAGATTCCGGCGACGCTCCTGGCACTGATGCCCGGCGAACTGCAGACGGTGGCGATTCTCGTTGTGGCCGTCCTGGCGACCTTGTTCGCCGCCCGTGCGGTCTTCGTCTTCGTCATGGTCGCGCTGTCGCGACTGGGAGCGCAGGAGCGGCTGGGGCTGCGCGAGGGCATCGTGCTCGCATGGGCGGGGGCGCGCGGCCCGGTCTCCGGGCTCGCCGCCTTCTCCATTCCCGCCGCGGCCGTGGCGCAGGAGGCAGCGGACGACCACCGCATCCTGCTGGCCACGACCTTCTGCGTCGTGGCCATAACTCTGCTCCTGGCCCCCACACTCGGCTGGGTGTCACAGCGCCTGGGCATCAAGGGCGACGACCAGGCCCGGCGCGAATCGGCATTAAAGGCGGCGCTGATCGCCCGCGGACTTGAGGCCGTCGACCAGGCCGTGGAGCAGGGGCTCATCGACGGCCAGCCCATCGATTCGAAGGCCGAGCGCGCCGTGCGCGCCCAATTGATATCGCTGCTGCCGGGGGATGACGCACCCGACCAGGCTGACACCGCCGAGCAGGTGTGGCTGCTCGAAGGCCGCGTGCTGCGCGCACAATACGAGGAGCTGCTGCGACTGCGCGACGAAGAGGGCATGTCCGACGCCCTGGTGCGGCCCGTCATGCAGGCCCTCGACGTGCAGTCCGCGGCGCACAAGGGCCGTGCGCGACCCTCAGGTACGACCTAGCCGCTCCTGCGCCGAGCCCAATGCCTCGGCCTCCGCCGTGGCAGAGTGCATCCACTCGGCATGCACGACCGGGAACCCCGCGGAGGCGACCGCGGTGACCACGGCATCGTCATCGTCGATCACCCGTGCGATGGTTCCGCTCGATGCGATCTCATGCAGCGCTTCCACCTTGAACTCGCGTGCCGGACGCCGGTCGTGCTCCGGCCGCATGCGCAGGGGAGCGGAGGGGAAGCCGTGTTCGCGCAGCCAGTTGATGGTGGACGCACGGCATCGCTCAGGTCTGCCAGTGAGGTAGACGAGCCCCAAGCCTTCGGACAAGGCCCGTTCAATCTCGGACCGGCCTTCAGGCAGCACGGCGTCGTCCGGAGCGGCAGCGAAGAATGCCGCCCAGTCGCGGCGACGGCCGGACAGATGGTGCAGGCGATGGCGCACATCGGCCAGCACCCCGTCGATGTCGACCACCGCGAGCGCCCGGCCGCCTGGCCCGCCGCCGCTCATGCTGTCTCGACGCCGATGGGAGGAGGTGGACACCCGGGCCCCTCACGACGACCTGACATAATGTGCATTATCGGCGTTCTGTCGACACCCATCAGCCCCTCAGGGCCTCGGCCAGCTCCGCGAACTCATCGGTCAGGACGGCCATGTCCTCAGGGGTGTGCGCCAACGACACGAGCCACTGCTCGTCGAGTCCGGGCGGGGTGAGCACGCCGCGGTTGACGCCCCACAGCCAGCTGAGCTCGGCGGCACCGAAGTCGGTGCGCTTGTAGTCGCGGTAGTTGCGCACGGGGGTCGCGGACCAGGTGATCGCGCCCTTGACCCCGAACCCGACCGTGTGGGCCGGCAGGCTGTAGCGACGGATGATGTCGTCGGACGCCGCCAGGGCGATGTCGTTGACCTCCTCGGCCCGGGCCAGCGCAGCCTCGGTGCAGACCTCGTCGACCGCTGCCGCCGCTGCCATGACGAGCGGATTGCCGTTGTAGGTGCCGAAGTGCGGCATGCGCCCGTCGACGACGACCTCCATGACCTCGCTGGTCCCGCCGAAGGCGGCCAGCGGCAGCCCGCCGCCGATGCTCTTGGCCAGGGTCACCAGGTCAGGCTGGACGCCGAGGCGCTGCGCAGCGCCGCCGTAGCCCGCCGTCAGGCCCGTCTTGACCTCGTCGAAGACCAGGAGCGTCCCGTGGGCGTCGCACAGGGCGCGCACGCCGGCGAGGTAGCCCTCGTCGGGAACCACGATCGAGACGTTCTCCAGCACCGGCTCCATGACGACCGCGGCGATCTCCTTGCCATGGTCGTCCAGCAGCTGGGCCAGGCGCTCGAGGTTGTTGTAGGGCACCGGGTAGACCGTGCCGGCCTCGACCTCGAAGGGCACGACCGCGAGCGGTGCATCCTCCGGGCCGGCTTCGTCGACGGCGGGCTTGACCGACACCGACAGGGCGTCGTAGCCACCGTGATAGCCACCCTCGATCTTGATAACTCCAAGTTTTCCG
>CAINGG010000482.1 GCA_903848435.1 uncultured Actinomycetes bacterium
GCCTCCGCCCGCGCGATCCAGCGGTCGACGCACGCTTGATGTCGCTGCTGGAAGGCCAGCAGCGCGAGGGTTCGCTCGGCGGGCAGGTCGTCGGGCAGACGTACGTCGTCGCCGGCCAGCGAGCGGCCATCGACGCGGGGGAACTCGACGTTCACGCCCCCAGTGTGCGCCACCCCACCCGTTGAGTGGCGACCTGTGCTGCCGAATCAGGCGCGATGGGCCGCACAGCTCGCCACTCAACTCTGTCGGTGGGGAGACGGTGGCTACGCGACCTGGATGGAGCGCTTGCTCAGGCCGTAGAACGACCCGGTGACCGTCGTCTCGGGGGCCGCGCCGGGATCGGTGGCAGCCCCGAGGGTGACGAAGAGCGGGATGAAGTGCTCGACGGTGGGATGCGCGTAGGGCATGCCCGGTGCCTCGCGAAAGCGCGCGAGCTCATCGACGTCGCCCTGGGCCAACGCCTCGGCTGCCCACGCATCGAAGTCGCGCGACCAGCCGGGCTCCTGCGCTCCCGGACTCCAGTCGGTGAGGAAGGGCAGGCCGTGCGTCAAGAAGCCGGATCCGATGAGCAAGATGCCCTGGTCGCGCAGCGGCTGAAGCCGACGGCCGAGCTCCAGCAGCGCCTCAGGATCGTTGGCGGGCAGCGACATCTGGATGACAGGGATGTCTGCCTGCGGATACATCACCTTCAACGGCACCCAGGCGCCGTGATCGAGCCCGCGCGTCGTGTGCTCGTGGAGGTCCTGGGTGTCGGGCAGTACTGAGCGCACGAGCCGGGCCAGGTCGCTGGCATCGGGCGTGGCGTAGGTCATGCGGTAGTAGTGCTCGGGGAAGCCGTAGAAGTCGTAGACCAGCGGGGTGTTGGCGCCGGTGGCCGAGATGGCGAGCGGAGCGGCTTCCCAGTGGGCGCTGAGGATCACGATGCCCTTCGGCCGGGGCAGGGCGCTCGCCCAGTGGGTGAGTTCCGAGGTCCACAGGCGGTCATCCAGCAGTGGCGGGGCGCCGTGGCCGAGGAAGAGCGCGGGCATGCGATCCGCGCTCGCCCCACCCATCCCCTGGTCACCCGGCTGGACATTCATGAGGAATAGCGTATCATGTAGTTCAACGCTCAACTATCTGTCGGACGGGGCTGTCGGCCCTCCGGCATCGGCGCAAGGAGAGATGAGATGCCTGCGGTCACCGTCGACAACCCGCTGTCCCTGCCGCGCGTGGCTGCGCCGGATGCGACCGCGGTTGATCGTCCCGTCGTGTCGCTGACGACGGCACCGCGTGGCTTCGAGGGCGAGGGCTTCCCCGTGCGCCGCGCCTTCGCGGGCGTCGATCTTCGCGCGCTCGATCCCTTCATCATGATGGACCAGATGGGTGAGGTCGAATACGGACCGGGCGAGCCCAAGGGCACGCCCTGGCATCCGCACCGCGGCTTCGAGACAGTCACCTACATCATCGACGGCATCTTCGAGCATGCTGATTCGCATGGCGGTGGCGGTGTCATCACCAATGGCGACACGCAGTGGATGACTGCTGGCGCCGGCATCTTGCACATCGAAAAGCCCCCGGAGCACCTGGTCGTGAGCGGTGGGCTCTTCCACGGCCTTCAGCTGTGGGTCAACCTGCCGTCGCACCTGAAGTTCGCGGCCCCGCGCTACCAGGACTTGCGCTCTGGCCAGGTCGGACTCGCCACATCCCCCGACGGCGGCGCGCTGCTGCGCATCATCGCGGGCGAGCTCGGCGGGGTCGAGGGTCCTGGGTCGACGTACACGCCGGTCACGCTCGTGCACGCCACGATCGCTCCTGGAGCCGAGATCACGCTGCCGTGGCGCGCTGACTACAACGCGCTGGTCTACGCGCTGTCCGGTGACGGGCAGGTCGGATCGGGCGCGGGCCGTCGCGGGCTCAAGTCCGGTCAGCTGGCCGTCTTTGGCGCCGGCGACTCGATCACGATCGCGGCGGATCCGGTCCAGGAGTCGCGCCTGTCGGGCTTCGACGTCTTCATTCTCGGCGGCGAGCCGATTCGCGAGCCCGTGGCCGCTTACGGTCCGTTCGTCATGAACACGCGCGCCGAGCTGCAGCAGGCGTTCGACGACTACCAGGCCGGTCGGCTCGGGTCGATCCCCGCGGTGCATGCGGGCGTCGACGCGAGTACGCCGGACGCGTAGGTCAGGCTGCTCGCCGGCTATTGCCGGCCTTGATTGCGAGCCAGGCACCCACGCCCAGCACGGCCATCGACACCACGGCCACGGCGATCAACCCCACCTCGCTGGCCTCCGTGCGCGCAACGACAGCGAGGCCCACCAGCACGACGAGGCCATCGACGATGCACGCAGCAAGCATGCAGGCGATCGATAGGCCTCGCCTGTGCGGCTTGGCCAGCGCAAAAACGCAGATGGTGAAGACGACAAGGCTGACAATAGGTCCGCCAATGAAGAGGCCGCCGACGCCGGCCGCCAACCCAGCCATCCCGCCCTGGGTAGCGTCTGCGATGCGCGCGAGCGTGGCACCGGTGGCAACCGCTCCGAGCGGTCCCGACACCGCGGTGAGGGCGATCGTCCACGCCGCGCGCTTATTCATGGACTAGATCAAGACCGGGAAGAGCGGGTGGTCCATCGGCACGCCCTCGGGCAGCTCGTCTTTCAAGCCCGCGAACTCCGGCGACGTGCGCCAGGGTCGCGGCGCGTGCACCATGTCGTCGCCCAGGAAGCGAAGCGAGAACGCGCGGCGCATGCTCGTCGTACCCGCTGATCCATGCAGCGTGAGCATGTGGAACCACACGGCGTCACCGGGCTCGAGGGCCCAGCCCAGGATCGGGTAGGCGTCGCGATCGTCTTCGATTTTCGGTAGCTCGCCGAGAGTGCCCTCGGGGAACCACTTCGCCTGCTCGTCACGGAACGTGCGCGGCATGAGCCACGGCCCCAGATGCGAGCCGGCGATGAACTCCAGCGTCGACTCGCGCGGCACGGAGTCGAGCGGCATCCACATGGAGACGTTGATGCGGCCCTCGACGTTGTAGTAGGGCTGGTCCTGGTGCCACGGGGTGCGCTGCTGAGTCTTGGGTTCCTTGACGAGCAGATGATCGTGATAGAGGCGCACGCGCTCGGACTGCATGAGCTGGCGCGCGATATCGGCGGCGGGCGAGGTGCGGATGAACTCCTCGTACTCCGGGATGCGCTGCCAGTTGCAGAAGTCCTCGATGAAGCGGCCGGCGTCGCTCTCGTCGCTCGCCACAGCCGCAAGGGGTCCGGGCTCGGCAAGGTTGCGCGTGACGCCCGCGCGTACCAACTCGACCTGATCGGGGGTGAAGATGCCGCGCAGCACGACGGCACCGTCGCGCGCGTAGGCCTCGACAGCCGCGGGATCGACGTACGCCATAGGTGGAGGGTAGCGAGCGGGCGGGCCGCCCGGAGCGCCGTGGCAGGGTTGCCAGCGGGCGGGCCTCCGCACTGTGGACACACCGCGCCCACCGGCTCGCGTGTGGGTCCCTCTCGCAAGGTTGCCAGCGGCCGACGCGTACGCGTGTGGATACCGCACCCACCAGCTCGCGTGTGCGCCGCTCGGGCAAGGTTGCCAGCGGCCGACGCGTACGCGTGTGGATACCGAGGAAACGCCGTACACACCCACGCCACTCCCCGCGCTGGCAACCGTGCCAACACCATGTCGCGGTCACCTGTGGATAGCTCACTGACGCTTGTCTCGCTGTCAGACCCCGCGCCTAGCGTCGTGTCATGAATCCCCCACCTCACTCCACTCTCATCACCGTCACGTCCGGCGTCAGCGATCGCTCATCGCTCGACATGGCCAGTGCCGCCCTTGCCAAACCCCCGCCACGCAGCAGTGAGCGCGACCGTCGCCTCCTCACCGCCGCGTGCGAGGCGGGCGTTGGTGGCCAGGCCATGTCCGTGCTCGCCCACATCGACATCGGTGCGCTCGACGCACACGACCGCGTCATCTACCTCCAAGTGGTCACCGCACACACCGCCTGGCTCGAAGCGGTGCACACCATCGCCGTCGCCGCGGTTTCCGGTCCCAGTGGGGGCTGGGTCAAAGCAGAGATCGAAGACACCGTCAGTCGTGACGTCGATGACCTCAGCGCGCCCGGATCCAGCCAGCTGGAGCGCGAGCACATCGCCTCGCAGGCGCGCGATGAGGCGTGGGAGGTGCGTGAGCGCGCTATCGCCCTTGAGGTCAGCATGGCCATGCGCGTCTCACCGCGCACAGCGGGCCGGCGCATCAGCGCAGCACGACTGCTCCTCGAGCACTTGCGCCCCGCTGTCGATGAATCCCTCGCCGGCCGCTGGGGCTACGGCCATCTGCGCGTCGTCGAGAAGGAGCTCGGCGACATTCCCGAGCCGCTGCGCGCGGAGGTGTTCGACGATGTCCTGCCGTACGCCGCGATCGATCATCCGCGTCGTCTCACCGAGCGCATCCGCAAGTCGCTCGCACGGCGTGATGCCGCAGGCGCGGCCGAGCGCATGCGAGAGCGCGCACGCGCGCGTGATGTCGCTCTCTGGAACCTCCCCGACGGGCAGGCGCGACTTGTCGTGACCGGTCCCTACGAAGCCGTCACGCGCATTCACCGGGTGCTCACAGACCTCGCACTAGCGCGTCGCCAGGTGGTGAAGGCTGCTTGCGACGCGGGGGATGCAGCAGATGAGACGCGGGGCGCTGGCGCTTCCGACACCGGTGCACAGGTGGGTTCAGATGAGAGCACCATCCCTTCGCCGTCGGCGTTGGAAAGCGCGACAGGTGCGAGCGACAACGCGGTGATGGCCATCGGCGGCTACGGGCCTGGGGAGGCGGCCGACAGTCACGCGGGTGAGGCCGTCGACGGTTCCGGCGATTCGGTGCGGCCGGTCAGTCATGCGCGTCCGATCGGCCCGGTGCCCGGCTTGCCCGGTCCGCGCCTCGGAGCACTCCGGTTCGACGTACTTGACGAGGCCGTGTGTCGCCTCGAAGACGACATGGACGGCATCGGGCGACG
Organism: uncultured Actinomycetes bacterium; assembly: GCA_903848435.1. Taxonomy (GTDB): domain Bacteria; phylum Actinomycetota; class Actinomycetes; order S36-B12; family S36-B12; genus Mxb001. Next base: position 4,976 of record CAINGG010000482.1, read on the forward strand.
GCTGCCGTCGCGCCGGGTCACCGGGTCCCACGGGGAGTCCATCCACAGCCCTGATGCATCGCCCTCGGGCAACCCTGCCGACCCCGACGCTGGCCAGCCCACAGACATCCACAACCAGGCTGCATCGCCCTCGGGCAACCCTGCCGACCCCGACGCTGGCCGCGATGCCTACGTCGATCCGTGGACCGGCCCACGGGTGCATGCACCTGGCAGCCGGCCGGCACCCCAGGCCGCTGTCGTTATCGACCTCGCGACCGCACTCGGCATGGCGGATGAGCCCGGCTACCTTCC
>CAINGG010000483.1 GCA_903848435.1 uncultured Actinomycetes bacterium
GGGCCAGCACCTCGCCACTTCCGAGGGCGACCAGCAGTGCCTTGGCGGAGGACGTGCCGGCGTCGAGCGCCAGGACCGCCTCATCGCCCATGAGTCACCCACATCGCTTTACGAATAATCATTCAACTTTGCGTATCCATTCGATCCTAGCCGCGCGAACGCAGCGCGTCCAGGGCCTCGCGGCATCGATCCCTTGCTAAGATGAAATGACAATCGTTTTCATCAGGAGGCATCATGAATCGCCAGGAACTCATCGCCGCCGTTGCCCAGCGCTCAGGGACCCCGGCCACCACCGTCGACAGCGTGCTCGCCGCATTCGCCGGTGTCGTCACCGATCAGGTCGCGCGCGGCGACAAGGTCCAGGTCCCGGGGTTCGTGACCTTCGAGGCCGTCGATCGCCAGGCGCGCACGGGCCGCAACCCCGCCACGGGCGAGACGATGACGATCCCCGCGCGCAAGGCCGTGCGCATCAGCGCCGGTACCGCCTTGAAGCGTGCCGTCGCCGGTGGCTGAGGAGCGCGCTTCTGCATCGCTCATCGATCAGCGCGGCATTCCCACGCATGAGTGCCTGTGCTGCGGCAGCAATGTCTTCCTCGTGCACGCAGTGTTCGAGGATTACGACATCGTCGGTTGGTACCTCGATGCGACATGCGCGGGCTGCGGATGTCCGGTAACGGTGCCGTGCCCTGCTGACGATCCCGATCGCTTCTAGTCGCGTGCGGCGTAAGGATCCGGCGTCCACCAGACGGTGTTGCGATCGTCGTCGCGGCCCTCGCGCCAGCCCCGCACGCCTCCCTCGCGGTCGTGGTAGTCGTTAGCCGACAGCACGCGGGAAATGGAAGCCAACGCACGGTAATCGCCGAGGTCCTCGGCCGACCACGCCACGGGGGCGTCGTGGTCGAGAAGCGTGCTGCGGAATCCGACGCGCCCGTCTGAGCGGATGATCTCGAGGCGGCGCGCCTGCTGCGGCCAGTCGATGAGCGACGCCGTCGTGATCTCCCAGAACCCCGACGAGTCCGTGCCGTGCCACAAGGACGCGTGCGCATGCACATGGCCACTGAGCCAAGCGACCACGCACGGGTGTTCCAGGAGCAGGTGCACGACCTCGGCCGCCAGGTGCCGCGGTTCATCTTGCGTGTGCGGATTGGTCAGGCACCACGACGGGTGGTGCGACAGCACGATGACGTATCGGCCCTCGGACTCACTCAGGACCTGGCGCAGCCACTGGAACTGCGCGGAGCCAAGAGACCCCTGCCAGCCCCCCGAGTGATTCACGGTGTCCATCGCGATGAAGCGGACCTCGCCGACATCGTGGATCCATGGCCGGCTCAACTCCTCGTCGGAAAGCAGGCGCCGACGCGGATCGGCAACCGCGGGAATCCAGGGGGACGTGCCTTCGTGCACGTAGCGTGCGGGGCCGATCGGAGCAACGCCCTCGAGCGTCAGCAGAGGGCTGCCTCCCGCCGGCAGGCCGACGATGCGCCGGTCGCCCACGGCCAGGGTGCGCAGATCCGGATCGGGAACCACGGTTCCTTGAAGCAGCGCATCGTGATTGCCCGGTACGCCGAACCAGGGCACATTGAGTCCCGGTGAGATGACGGCGCGCCGCGCCGCCTCGACCAGCCCGGGGATGCGCGGATAGCCGAAGCGCGCGGTCGGGATGTCCTCCGCGGTGGCACCCGGCGGACCGTCGGGATGCCAGTAACGCTCATCCCACGGATGTCCCTCGCGCGATCCCACCCACTGGCTGACCTGCGGGTCGCCACTCCACGGCTCGACCGTGCCCCCGTCCAGCACCTCGGCACACCACGACTTCTCATTGGCCTGGGCGTTGTCGATGAGGTCGCCGGTGACGATGACGGCATCCAGCTCGCCGGCGTGCGCATTGATCGCCTCGACGAGCGACGCCAATACCTGCACCGTGAGGATCTCCTGCGGACGATAGGTGCCGACATCGCCCAGGCGCAGGCGGTAGAGGGAATCCGGATCGGAGAGGCGATCGAGGTATTCCAGTCGCGCGGTGGACTCGGCATCGCAGACGTGCGTGTCCGAGACA
>CAINGG010000484.1 GCA_903848435.1 uncultured Actinomycetes bacterium
ATCGTCATGCTCGCGTCGAGGAAGGCCGTCTCGGTGCGCGGAATCATGACCTCCTTCAACTCGCGGTCGCCCGCGTCGAAGACATCGTCGATGAGCGCGCGCTCTTCGGCGGTGAGTTCTTCGTGGGCGGCCACGATGTCGCGCAACTCCTCGCCGGTGATCTGCTCCTTGCCTCCCTGGGGGTTGCCTCCCAGGATCCGAACGAGAGCGTTGGTCGATACCGACAGCAGCCAGATAAAGGGGCGGGTCACTCGGGCAAGGACGTCGACAGGCACGGCGACAAGAAGGGCGGTTGACTCGGAGCGTTGCAAGGCGATGCGCTTCGGTACGAGTTCACCGATGACGAGTGAGACATAGGCAATCACGACGGTCACCAGGATGAAGGCCAGTGCTGACGCCCACGCCTCAGAGAGCCCCCAGGACTCCAGGATCGGGGCTAGCGATGGAGCGATTTGTGACGCACCGAAGCCAGCCGAGATGAAGCCCGCGAGAGTTACACCGACCTGAACGGCAGCAAGGAAGCGGTTGGGCTGCGCCTCGAGGGCCATCAGGACCCGACCGCGCCGTCCACGAACGGACAGTCGTTCGACCTGGCTTTCCCGAAGGGACACCAGCGCCATCTCGGCCGCAGCGAAGAAGCTGCCGATGAGGATGAACAGGATGACCAGGAAGATGTTCATCCATAAGTCGCTCACCCCATGAGGATACGGGTAGCCCCTCAGGCGAAGGTAACGACGAGCGGGGCGTGGTCGCTCCACCGCTCCGCATAGGCCTTTGCCTTGCCTACCCAGGCTCCCGTCGAGCGTGCGGCCAGATCGGGCGTGACCACCTGGTAGTCGATACGCCAACCGCCATCGGTGTCGAAGCCGCGACCGCGCCAGGACCACCACGTGTAGGGACCCGGGCCGTCCCCTCCCCAGATCCGGCCGAGATCGTGCCACGGGCCGGGCTTCTCCCGGCCGAACCACCGATCGAGGTAGGCGCGCTCCTCGGGCAGGAAGCCCGCCTTGTCGCGATTGGCCCGCCAGTTCTTGATGTCGATCTCGCGCTGGGCGACGTTGAAGTCACCGGTGACGAGCACGTGGCCCTTGGCGCGCGAAGCACGACGGCGAAGGGCGCCCATACGCCGCTCCATGGCGTCGAGGAACCGGAACTTCTCATCCTGCTTCGGGGTGCCAGCCTCGCCCGTGTGGACGTATGCGGACACCACGGTGATCATCCCCAGCGGCGACTCCACGTCGACCTCGATCCAGCGTCCCTGCCGCGCGAACTCCGCGACGCCGAGGCCCTCGCGGATCGCCTGGGGCTGCGCCCGCGTCAGGACCGCGACGCCGTTGCGACCCAGGCTCTCCGACGCGCTGTGGGAGACATGCAGATGCGACAGTCCACTCTCCGCGAGTTGCTCGTGCACCTGCTCGTGCGTGGCGCGCACCTCCTGGAGGCAGATGACGTCCGCATCGAGTTCGGTGAGCCAGGCCAGGCCACCACGTCGCGCCGCGGCACGGATGCCGTTGACGTTGGCGGTGACGGTCGTGAAGGGTCGCGCCTTGCGTGCCATGCGCGCAGGCTAGGCCATCGCCTTCTGCAGGTTGTCGTCGATGGCGGCCAGGAATCCCTGCGTCGTCAGGTGTGACTGGTCGGGCCCGACCAGCACGGCGAGGTCCTTGGTCATCTTGCCCTGCTCGACGGTCTCGATGCACACGCGCTCAAGTGTCTGCGCGAACGCCGTGACGTCGGGTGTGCCATCGAGCTTTCCGCGGTGCTCGAGTCCACGCGTCCACGCGAAGATCGACGCCACCGGGTTGGTCGAGGTGGCTTCGCCGCGCTGGTGCTGGCGGTAGTGGCGCGTCACCGTGCCGTGTGCCGCCTCGGCCTCGACGGTGCGGCCATCGGGTGTCATCAGGACGCTGGTCATGAGCCCGAGCGAGCCGAAACCCTGCGCGACCGTGTCGGACTGCACGTCTCCGTCGTAGTTCTTGCAGGCCCAGACGTAGCCGCCCTCCCACTTCAGGGCACTGGCAACCATGTCATCGATGAGCCGGTGCTCGTAGGTAAGCCCGGCCTGCTCGAACTCCTTCTGGAACTCGGCCTCGAAGATCTCCGCGAAGATGTCCTTGAACCGGCCGTCGTAGGCCTTGAGGATGGTGTTCTTCGTCGACATGTAGACGGGGAAGTTGCGGGCCAGGCCGTAGCGGAAAGATGCGCGGGCGAAGTCACGGATCGACTCGTCGAGGTTGTACATCCCCATCGCAACACCGGCGCCGGTGAAGTCGAAGACGTTGAACTCCATCGGAGTGCCACCGTCGGCCGGCGTGAAGGTCATCGTGAGGGTGCCGGGGCCGGGGACCTTGAAGTCGGTTGCGCGGTACTGGTCGCCGAACGCGTGACGGCCCACGATGATCGGCTTCGTCCACGTGGGCACCAGGCGCGGGATGTTGCCGATGATGATGGGCTCGCGGAAGATGACGCCGCCCAGGATGTTGCGGATCGTCCCGTTGGGCGACTTCCACATCTTCTTGAGGCCGAACTCCTCGACCCGGGCCTCGTCGGGGGTGATGGTGGCGCACTTGACGCCCACCCCGTATTCGAGGATCGCCTTGGCGGCATCGATGGTGACCTGATCGTCGGTGGCGTCGCGGTATTCGATGCCCAGGTCGTAGTACTTCAGGTCGATATCGAGGTAGGGCAGGATCAGCTGGTCCTTGATGAACTGCCAGATGATGCGCGTCATCTCGTCGCCATCGAGCTCGACGACCGGATTGGCAACCTTGATCTTGGCCACGATGCAGCTCACTCCCTAGATGCGTTGTGCGTTGTGCCTACAGCAGGCCGAGCGCCTTGACAGCGTCGCGCTCCTCGATGAGCTCGGCGACCGACGCGTCGATGCGTGCCCGCGAGAAGTCGTCGATATCGAGCCCCGGGACGATCTGCCAGTCGCCACCGGTCGACGTGCACGGAAAGCCGCTGATGATTCCGTCGGGGATGCCGTAGGAGCCGTCCGAGGTCACGCCCGAGGACACCCAGTCACCCGCACGAGTGCCGAGAACCCAGTCGTGCACGTGATCGATGGCCGCATTGGCTGCCGACGCCGCAGAGGATGCGCCGCGAGCGTCGATGATCGCCGCGCCGCGCTTGGCCACGGTCGGGATGAAGGTCTCCGGATGCCAGGCCGGATCGCCAACGACCTCGATGGCCGGGCGCCCGGCAACGGTGGCATGCGTGATGTCGGGGTACTGGGATGCGGAGTGGTTGCCCCACACCGTGACCTTCTTGATCTCATCGAAGTGGGCGCCGGTCTTTTGGGACAGCTGGCTGATGGCGCGGTTGTGGTCGAGGCGCATCATCGCGGTGAAGCGCTCGCGGGGGATATCGGGTGCGTGGGACTGGGCAATCAGCGCATTGGTGTTGGCAGGATTGCCCACCACGAGGATGCGTACGTCGTCGGCTGCGCCCGCATTGAGCGCCTCCCCCTGCGGCTTGAAGATGCCGCCGTTGGCCTCGAGCAGATCGCGCCGCTCCATGCCCGGCCCGCGCGGGCGCGCCCCGACCAGCAGGGCGACGTTGACGCCGTCGAAGGCTGCGCGGGGGTCGTCGGTGATGTCAATCCCGTCGAGCAACGGGAACGCGCAATCGTCGAGCTCCATGGCGGTGCCTTCGGCAGCCTTCAGTGCCGGCGCGATCTCGAGAAGTCGCAGGCGCACCGGCGTATCGGGCCCGAGCATGTCGCC
>CAINGG010000485.1 GCA_903848435.1 uncultured Actinomycetes bacterium
CACGACGAGGAGGAGATCCGCTACTTCGTCGCCGGATCCGGTGTCTTCTATCTCCACATGCAGGGCAAGGTGCACGCGATGCTGTGCACGCCTGGCGATCTGCTCAGCGTGCCCGCGCTCACCACGCACTGGTTCGACATGGGCACCGCGCCCGACTTCACGGCCATCCGTTTCTTCCATGACGATGACGGTTGGGTCGGCACGTTCACCGGCAGCGATATCTCCACGAAGTTCCCCACCTTCGACGAGCTTGCCCTCGCGCGGGCATGACCGACGTCGATTGGGCGGGCCTGCGCGCCGCCGCCGAGGAAGCGCGCGACCACGCCTACGCGCCTTACAGCCGACACCCGGTGGGGGCAGCCGCGCTCACATCGTCCGGGCGCATCGTCACCGGCTGCAATGTCGAGAACGCCTCGCTCGGCATCACGCTGTGCGCCGAGTGCGGCCTGGTCAGCGACCTGGTGCGCACGAGCCCGCCTGGTCAGCGCGAGTCGATCGTCGCCTTCGCCTGCGTCGGCCCCAACCCGGGACCGCTCCTGCCCTGCGGTCGCTGCCGCCAACTCCTCCATGAGCACGGCGGCGCCGAGATCCTCATCGATCGGGCCGGGGGGCCGACACGACTGGGTGACCTCATCCCTGACGCCTTCGGCCCGGAATCCATTCCGTGAGCCAGGGAGCGCTCGGTGTCATCGCCGGCACGGGGTTCTATGCGCTGGCACCTCTCGAGGCCGCCACGACGTCCATCCACGAGACGACCTACGGACCCGTTTCGGTCACCCGCGGCACCCTGCACGGCCGTACGACGTACTTCGTGTCCAGGCACGGCGTGGATCACTCGGTGCCGCCGCACATGGTCAACTACCGCGCCATCATCCAGGCGCTGGCGGATCTGGGCGTGACCGAGATCCTCGCCATCAATGTCGTCGGTGGCATCGGGCATGACGCTGGCGACCTCGTCATCGTCGATGACTTCATCGACTTCACGCACCAGCGCCCGGTGACCTTCTTCGATGGCAGTACGCCGGAGGGCGTCGTGCACACCGACGTCAGTGAGCCCTATGACGAGCGACTGCGCCGCACTTGGGCGCGCGCCGCTGCCGATCTCGATGTGCCCGTCACGAGCCAGGGCGTGTACGGCGCCTTCGAAGGCCCGCGCTTCGAGACGAAGGCCGAGATCCGCATGGCGCGAGCCGCTGGCGTCACGGTGGTGGGCATGACCGGCGTGCCCGAAGCCGTGCTGGCGGCCGAGCGCGGCATTCCCTACGCGAGCCTGTGCCTCGTGGCCAACCCTGCGGCCGGGCTGGGCACCGAGCCCATTACCGTCGACGACGTCAATGCGGTCGTCGCACAGGGTGCCGCAACAGTTACGCGCATCCTCGACCGTGCCGCCGAGCTGCTGGCGTCCCCCGCATGACCATCGACCTGCTCATCCGCGACGCCCGCTACGTCCTGATGACCGACGATGCCGGCACCGCGCAAGAGCACGTGTCCATCGCGATCGATGCCGGTCGGATCGTGAGCGTAGGCAGTGACACTCCCGATGCCCGCGTTGTCGTCGATGGCACTGACCTCATTGTGATGCCGGGCCTGGTCAACCTGCACACACACCTGGCGATGACCCTCCTGCGCGGCGTTGCCGAGGACGTCGACCTGCAGGGGTTCCTGCAGCGCGTCTGGGCTGAAGAGGCGCGCGTCATGGACGCCGGCGGCGTGTATGCCGGTACTCGACTCGGTGCGCTCGAGGCCCTCCTGTCAGGCACGACCACGGCACTCGACATGTACTTCCATCCGGCCGATGCCCATCGCGGGGCGGTAGAGGTGGGCTTGCGGCATGTCACGGGGCCGGTGTTCTTCTCCTTCCCCGGGCCCGACGGCCTGTCGTGGGACCAGCGCATGGACCTCGCCCGCGAGTGGCCGGCCACGCTGGCCACACTCGGCGGCCCGCACGTGCCGCCCGCACTCATGCCGCATGCGGCGTTCACGGTGGGGATAGAGCACCTGCGCGAGATCAGCGAGTTGGCGAAGGCCCAACATGCGCTCGTGCACACGCATGCGTCGGAAAACGACAAGGAGAACGCCGACACAGTCAAAGAGACCGGCATGCGGCCCATCCCTGCGCTCGAGGCATCAGGCATCCTCTCCCTCGCCCCGGTGCTCGGTCACGGCGTGCGACTCGACGAGTCCGAGCGGCATACCGTCGCGGCGACGGGTACGGCCGTGGCGCACTGCCCGGGCTCCAACCTCAAGTTGGCCAGCGGCGCGGCTGACATCGTGGGCTACCGCGATGACGGCATACGCGTGGGGCTAGGTACCGACGGCTGCTCGTCCAGCAACGACCTCGACATGTTCGCCGTCATGCGACTGGCGGCCAACCTCGCGCGCCTGGTGCGCGATGACCCCGCTGCGATCTCGGCCCGCGACATCGTGGCCGCAGCCACGCTCGAGGGTGCACGAGCCCTCGGGCTGGGCGATCGCATCGGCACGGTCGAGCCCGGCAAGGAGGCCGACCTGATCGCGATCGATGTGAGGGCGCCACACCTGGTGCCGTTGCGCGATCCCTACACCGCCGTCGTGTACGCCGCGGGACGCTCCGACGTTCGGCACGTGGTGGTCGCGGGCGAGCCG
>CAINGG010000486.1 GCA_903848435.1 uncultured Actinomycetes bacterium
CCGCGCAGCACCGCGCGGCCGAGACGATCTTCTCCTCGCGGGGTCACGACGAGGGCAACCGCCACGAGGATGATGCCGATGGCACCGCCCACGATCGGCCACAACAGGTCGCCGACGGAGGGAAGGCGCCAAGAGGCCAGGAGTGAGACGACGACCGAGACCAGGACGATCTGGGAGCGGATGACGACCCGCCAGACCGCGGCGACTCGCTCGCTGCGCGAGAAGGACCAGCCGGCGAGTGCCCCGAAGGCGTAGCCGACGATGACAGCGATCGTCACGGGATGGCGCGGCCTCGCCAGGTGAGGGTGCCCGCGCGATGGCGGCGAATCGACTCGACGATCAGGCCGGCGAAGACGCCGACGGACACGGGCTGGGCGAAGACGTCCGGCCACACTCGCTCGCCGGTGCGTCGCGCGACGACGTAGCGACCGAGCACGCCGGCGCCGTAACCGGTGATGCCCCACACGCGCGTGCGTCGGCCAGGGCCGACGATGGCGAAGATCGGGGGCGCGACGTAGGCGCCGACCATGACCCCCGCGAGGGCGTACGCGAAGGCGGCGGGCTGGAAGACGGACCACACCGACTTCGTGTATCCGGCGTAGATGTCCTCGGCGCTTTCATACATCCGGCAGCTGGCCACCGCGCTGCCGTCGGCGGGCGCGCCGCGGAAGCCATGTCGCTTCAAGGCCCGCAGCACACCGACGTCCTCGATGATCATGTCGGCGACAGCGGTGTGGCCGCCGCTGATGCGGTAGGCGCGCGCGTCGACGACGAGGAACTGCCCGATCGCGGCCGCCATGGAGGGGTAGTGGCTGCGCTCGGTGATGCGAATCGGCAGGGCCGTGACCCACGACCACGTCACGAGGGGTTGCGTGATGCGCTCCGCCGGCGTGACAGCCACCTGGCGCGGGTAGGGGGACAGCAGGTCCAGGCCCGCGGCGCGCATGTGGTGGATGGTCGAGGCGATGGCGCGTGGCGTCAGGTCCACATCAGCGTCGATGAAGACGAGCACGTCGCCCGTCGCCTCCTGCGAGAGCCGATGGCATGCCCACGACTTGCCGAGCCAGCCCGCGGGCGGCGGATCGTCGGGCCCGTCGATCACCTTCACGCGCGGATCGGTGCCCACCACCTGGCGCACGACGTCACCGGTGCCGTCGGTGGAGCCGTCGTCGAGGACGAGGATCTCCAGGTGTGGCAGCCCTTCCTGTGCCAGCAGGGAGCGCAGCGTGGACGTGATGCGGTTGGCCTCATTGCGGGCGGGAACGAGTACCGACACGCGCTCGTCAACCGTCACTGCTTCATCGCGCGGGCGTCGGATCATGCGCATGTTCACCGCCGCATGCGCGGTGAGCATGCTCGCGGTGAGGGCCCCCGTGCCGGCGATCGCCTGGCTGATGCGTCGCAGCTTCATGGCCGACGCGTCCACGCGACCCATGCCCACGGGATCACGACGATCCCCATGATGATGCCGCCCCAGACGGCCACCCAGGGCCGTCCGAAGAAGGCGGCGTTGGCGAGCACGTTGGAACAGTAGACCCACAGCAGCATCAGCGTCGGCACCCCGTCGCCCGAACGCGCCCGCTGGGGCAGGCGCTGGAGCAGCACCATGATGATCACGGCGGTGATGACCCAGCCCATGTAGTTCGTGAGCGGGATCCCGGGCACGCCCGGCAGGCCGGGATCCGGCGTCTGCCAGGTCCAGTGACCTTCAGAGACCATCTGCGGGTCCAGGAAGATGTCCCAGGCAGCGAGCAGCCACGCGCCGAAGACGACGACGCCGGCCGTCGTGCGCGAGAGTCGTCGTGCGGCAAGCAGGCACGGGTAGGCCATCATCGCCCACGCGAGCATGACGACGATGGGTACGCCGAGCAGCATCGGGCCGAGGTTGTCGGCGTACTCGTAGCGCCCGAAGGGAATGCCCGTGCGCACGCCGATGGCTTCCATGCCCCAACCGACGCCGGCGGCGATGACGGCGTAGCCGACAGCCCACCACGCGCCGCGGCTGAGCCATGCATGCGTGAACGATGCGAGGAAGAAGCTGACGACCGTCGTGATGGTGAGCGCATTGCGCGCATCGGGGACCAAGAGCCAGATGATCTGCCCGCCGATGGTGATGCCGGCGAAGAGCCACGGCAGCCACGTCCAGCTGACGGGACTTCGGCGACCGTCGGAATGCGGGCCCTGGTAGATGCGGACGCTCACGCCGCGGGGCCTCCGGCGGCCGCGCTGCGCACGAGCTCGGCGGTGACGCGCGGCACGTCCCACATGGGTGCGTGGCCGCAGTTCCACAGGACCTCCCACCGCGCGTGGGCGGGGGCGAGGTCGCGCTTTTGGAACCGGGGGAAGGGCAGGAGTCGGTCGTTGTCGCCGAAGGCAATCGTGACGGGTACGTCGGGGGAGATCGCCTCGGCCCGCTCGAAGCGCCGGTGCAGGGCGCCGTCATGGGCCTGCTCGAAGCCGCTGGCGTCGGCCTGCGCGTAGGCAGCGTCCACGGCCACGCGATACGGAACTGTCGCGGTCCGCTCGACTCCGGTGCGCATGAGGGTGCGGCGCAGCGGCGGGATCCGCATGATGGTGGGAATGGCCCGCCGCGTGGTCACGGCCGCCCGCCGATTGAACTGGATCGCCGACAGCGGCTCGGTGATCGGCTCCCAGAGGCCGGCCGGGCACAGTGCCACCACCGATGCGGCGCGGCCGTCGGCCGCTGCCTCCAGCACCGTCCAGCCGCCGAGGGAGTTGCCGCACATATGCGCGCGGTCGATGCCCTGGTCGTCGAGGAACCGTCCGACGGCAAGGGCCATCTCGGTCGCGGGCGTCTCGGCTTGCCCCGGGATCGGTGCAGACTGCCCATGACCGGGCAGGTCGACGGTGAAGACGGTGAAGTCCTGCGCCAGGTCGTCGACGACGAGATCCCAGCAGCGCCGAGATGAGGCCAGGCCGTGCACGAGCACCAGCGGCTCACCGCTGCCGGTCACGTCGTACGCGAGCTCGCTCACGCGCCCTCCTCCGCTCGGACCTCACCCTAGGGCGTGCCCCGTGGGATGCTGGCCCGGTGTCCGGAGGTCACGCCCACTCCCTGACGCGCTGGGCGTGGCTCTCCGTGGGCGCGGCGGTCGTCACGATCGGCATGAAGACAGCGGCCTACCTCCTGACGGGCTCGGTCGGCCTGCTGTCGGATGCGCTCGAATCCGTCGTCAACCTGGTGGCTGCTGTCCTGGCGCTCATCGCCATCTCAGCCGCTGCACGCCCGGCCGATGCCAAGCATCACTTCGGCCACGGCAAGGCGGAGTACCTCTCGGCGGGGGCCGAGGGCGTGATGATCATCGTCGCGGCCGGTCTGATCATCTACGCGGCCATCGACCGCCTGGTGAACCCCGCACAGCTCGAGGACCTCGGGATTGGCCTCGCGATCACGCTCGCGGCGACGGTTGTCAACGGCGTCGTGGGGCTGCTCCTGATCCGGCAGGGGCGCCAGCATCGATCGATGGCGCTGGTCGCCGACGGCAAGCACCTGATGACCGACGTCTATACCTCGATCGGCGTGATCGTGGGTGTCGCGCTGGTCTGGCTGACCGGCTGGCTGCCGCTGGACTCCCTCGTCGCGATCGCCGTCGGCATCAACATCCTGTGGACCGGTTACTTCCTCGTGCGCGGGGCCGGTCGTGGGCTGCTGGACCACGCCCTGCCCGCCGAGGACACCGAACGCGTGCTCGCCGTCCTGCGCACGTTCGTGGACCGCTACCCGCCGGGGGAACTCGAATTCCACGGTCTCCAGACCCGGGAGTCTGGGCGTGACCGTTTCGTCTCGATGCACGTGCTGGTGCCCGGGGAGTGGACCGTCGCCCGAGCGCACGATCTCGTCGAGGAGGTGGAGGGGGCGGTGCGGGAGGTGCTCCCGCACGCGCAGGTGCACACCCACTTGGAGCCGTGCGAGGACCCGCGGTCGCACGCCGACTTCGCCAACGGACCGCGAGTCGTGCGAGATGACTCCGTCTGAGACGTAGGCCTAGCCGCGCACGTGCCGCGCGTGATGGTGATGCGGGCGCGCGACGAGGAAGACCACGAGCGCTGCTGCCTGGATCACCGTTACCACGATCGCCGAGAGCACGACTGAGCGCTCGTAGGTGATGCCGATGACCACGCTGCCGGCCAGCCACGCGAGTCCATAGACGGCCGTGAAGATGCCGTAGGCACTGCCGCGCCGTGCATCGGGCACGAGGTCGGCGACGGCGGCGCGCATGGTGCTCTCCTGAATGCCCATCACCACGCCCCAGATCAGCATGCCGACGATCACGACCGCGGTCGACGAGGAGAAGCCCAGCCACGGAATGACGGCGGCCAGGATCGGCAGCACGATGAGCCCGCGGATGCCGATCCGGTCGTACCAGCGACCGGACACCAGCGCGGCCAGCGCATCGACGCCCATGGCCACGGCGTAGACGACCGGGATGATGGCGACGCTCACGGTGCCCATCTCGACCAGGTGGAAGGAGATGAGCCCGAACGTCGCGAATCCGGCCATGGTCAAAGCGGTGAACGCCGCGTAGATCCAGAACGCGCGCGGCAGTGGAGCGCGCGACATCTCGGTGGCGGGCTGCTCCTCGTCGACCGGCTCGTACTGCGCCGGATCCGGGACGCGGCGGCGCAGGTAGAGCAGCACGATCAGCGCGGCGACTCCGGGAATAGCGAGGATGAGAAAGCCCGGACCGTAAGCGGCGGTGAGCGCAAGCGATGCCGCGATCAGCAGCGGGCCCGCGAAGGCACCTGCCTGGTCCATGGCCTCGTGGATCGCGAAGGCCCATCCACGCCCGGTGACCGTGCCGGCCTGCGCGAGCATCGCGTCCTTCGATGGACTGCGCACCGCCTTGCCCAGTCGCTCCAGCAGGATCAGCCCGCACGCCATCCACAGCGCGGTCGTCAGGCCGAGTAGAGGGACGGCGATCACGGTGAGCGCGTAGCCGGTGATGGCGAGCGTCCAGCGAAGGCTGCGCGCGTCGGCCAGGCGCCCGAAGAGAAGACGCGCAACGAGGGCGACGGCCTCACCGCCGCCGGTGATGACGCTGACGACGAGGGCGGTGGCACCGAGCGAGGCCAGGAACGGCCCGTAGACGCTGCGCGCGCCCTCGTAGACGATGTCGGCCAGCGCGCTGACGACGCCGAAACCGATGACGAAGCGCATGGCGCTGAGGGGCGGGCGCTTCACGGATCGACTGTAGGCATGGTCGAATGCCGACCGGTCAGCGGTGGTGGTGCGGGGGTGAGCGTGCCCCGTGCCAGACTCGTGCCGATGAACGACGTCGCCGCGCGCTATCCGTGGCCCGCCACCGGTCGATACGTGCGGGCCATGATGGTGATGGGTCTGGACGGTGCGACCGTTGGCCCCGACGGCGGATCGCGATCACTGTCGGGCCAGGCGGATCTCGCGGCGCTGCTGGCCATCCGCAGCCACAGTGATGCCGTTGTGATCGGGGCCGAGACGTTGCGCGTCGAGCGCTACAAGCCATTCCGTGCCAAGCCGGAGCTGCAGGAGAGCCGTGCCGCCCAGGGGCTCGACAGTGCGCCGCGACTGGTGATCGTCAGTGCGTCACTGAAGCTCCCGTGGGAGGAGCCGGTCTTCACCGAGTCGGCGCTGGCACCCCTGGTCGCCACCGTCGCCGGGCACGATGCCGCCCGGCTGGACCGTGCGCGCGAGCACGCCGAGGTGCTCGTCGCCCCGGGCTCCCGCGTCGATCCCGCCTGGCTTCTCGACGAGCTCGATGCCCGGCGGCTTCACCGGATCGTCTGCGAGGGCGGGC
>CAINGG010000487.1 GCA_903848435.1 uncultured Actinomycetes bacterium
CGACGCCGATCGTGGTGCGGTGTAGAGTCCCCGAATGCTCGTGCGTCGCATCGTTGCGGTTTTCACCCTCTTTGCCGCTATGGCCGTGGCCGCGGCGGCGAGCGGTGCGGATGTGGCGTCGGCTGCGGGCGAGGGCGGCGCGGGGGCGTCGACGCTTCGGGTGTGGGTCGCGCCGGCTCCCGGGGTCTTACTCGCGGGTGGACGGGTGCGGGTGGAGAATCGCGCCGGGGCGCTGATCGGAAGTGCGGTGACGTCGTCGGAGGGCACGGCTCTGATCCGGATCGCGGAGGAACGGGGGCCGGGACCGTTCACGATCTCCGTGCGCGGTGGGACCGTGCGCGGCGACGCCTTCGACGGGCGCGTGACCGCACTGGTGGGTGCGGGCGGGATCGGGCGCGCGGTCGTGGCGGTGGATGTCGTGTCGACGAGTGCGCGGCAGATGGCAGGTGGCAGGAGCAGCGCGCGCTACGCGGCGGCGAAGCGCGCGGTCCGCCGTGCGCTGGGCGTCCCGGTGGACGCGTCGGACGACCACCTTCGCGTCGGCAACTGGCACGTCGACGAGAATCGCCTCCTGCGGGCCGCGGAGTCACGGGGCGGCTACGCGGCGCTGATCGACCACGTGGTGTGGTCGGCGCGGCGCGGCGTGCACGTCCGCCATGCGCTGCGGCCGGATCGGCGGGCCCGGTGGTCGGCAAAGGCGCCGGCCGCGCGGCAGGCCGGTGCGGCGCTCGGGCAGGTGTGCTCGGCGACGATGAGCGGCACGGCGAACGGGTCGGCGCCGTCGGGGGCGGGCTTCTCGCTCAGTGCCTTCGGCCCGATGGGCCCGCAGATCTCGACGACGCAGGTGCAGAACCTCGGTATCGTCGGCGTGTCGGCGCTCTTGAAGAACGTCCTCGGCACCACGGGCGGCTCGATCGTGATGGGGATGCTGTTCCCGAGCCAGAACGAGTCGGCGGAGCAGCTGCAGGCGCTCGGCAGCACGCTCTCGTCGAACCAGCAGCTGCTGTCGAACCAGCTCAGCTGCGTGTCGCAGCAGATCAACCAGCTCAGCACGCAGGTGCAGCAGCTGCAGCTGCAGGTGGCGCAGGCGACGGTGTCGACGTGCGCGGCGAACATCCAGACGGCATGGGTGCAGTACGCATGGCTGCTCACGCACAACACGACGGCCCAGGCGCTGCAGATCCAGAACAACCCGAGCGTCGCCCAGGACGTGCAGACGTGGCTCGCGCAGCTGCCCGCCTGCGCGCAGCAGATCGACACGATGCTGTTCGGATCGACGGCCGCGAACATCAGCGGCGCCTGGAACCAGCTGTATCAGCAGTACGCGAGTGTCGCGAACACGCAGCCCACCGGCATGGGCGGCCCGTCGAGCGACCACGCGCTGACGCCGCTCCAGGTGCAGCGCTTGCGGACGTACCTGGCGTACTGGGGCGCGCTGGAGTACCAGGCGACGACGCTTCTGAGCGAGGCGTACGGCGCACTCGGGCAGACCCAGAACCAGCAGATCCTCGCCAGCGGCGTCGTGGGTGGCGTCTGCGTGAGCCCCCAGCCCGGGACGGTATGCGGCTTCTCGAACAACCTCGCGATGGCCATGCCCGACTCGCTGTACACGGACGAGCTCGGCTACCTCAGAGCCGGCGCGCAGAGCATCGCGGTGCGGGCGATACCGGGAGGACTCGCGAAGCCCGGCAAGTCCGCGACGTGGCTGACCGCGGATGGCATCCAGAACCAGTGCGCCACTCGGTCCCTCTCGCCGTGGGCCGTGAACCTCCCTGAATTGAACAACGTGGCCTTCGCAAGTTGCGCTGAGACGACGGGGCATCCCATCACGCTCGACAATGGTGCCGTTGTGACCAACCCGTACTGCCTCCTGGCGTTCGGCGATCAGCCCAGCTCGCTGCTCTTCCCACTGGTCACGGATCCGTACTCGGACGTCTGCACGGGACCCCTCGTGGCGCAGATGTTCCCGCTGCGTGACCCGGACGGCGCAGCGCCGCCCGCCGACGGCTTCGCCGGCGCCGCGCTCCGCAACGCGAACGCGAGGGGAGATAATCCACAGAGCCTCCCGAGCGCCGTTCAGACGTTCGCCAGCCCGCAGTACACCGGCTACACGCTGCTCCCACCGGCACGGCCCCGGCAGGCACAAAATGCCCCCGCGGCGCAGTCGACACCCAGCGACTTCATGACGGCGTTCTTCGCGCAGGCCCTCGCCTCCGCATCGCCGACGCCGCAGCCGGGGACGTATGCGGCGACCTGGCCGGGGACTAGTCCGGCGCCGCTGAATCCGACCGGCTGGCTGTTCCTCTACGGCGCGCCGCTGATCGCCCAATTCGGTGAATGGTCCTTGAGGGGACTGAGCAGCGGCGGATTCGGGGGGTGCGGCATATTCGAACCCTGCACCAAGCCGTATACCGTGCAGCTCGACACGGTGCCGAGTTCCGGGGTCTGGCGACAGTCGAACTCGTACATCATCGGACCGACCGTCACCCCGGTGCTGTCTGCGTGTCCGGCTGGGAGCACAGGCCCCTTTTCCGTTTTCCTGCCCTCCTATCCGGAGCCGCCGCCGTGTGACGGATCGAACCTCGCGTGGGTCCCTGAGAACGTGCCGATCGCCTTCCTCGTGCAGCGGACGTGGAAGCCGCCTGCAGCCGTGGCGAACCCGTAAGCCGGGGGACCCCTCCCGGTCACCGCGTAGTGTGCCAATCGTGCGCCGCGCGCTGTGCCCCATCGGATTCGCCCCGTCTTGGTGGGTGTCTTGCTCCGCCGCCATGAAGCGCGAGGGTCGCCGCGGCCTCCTGATGGGTTGCGGACATGGCCGTGGAAGTCGTTGTCGCGCGTCAAGCCGACCCCGTCTCCAAGACCGGGGCATGGTCTCTGCGGGTGGGAGAGGCGCGCCGTACCATATGCGGGAAATTCCCGGATTTGCGGGAAATCGTGATGCGTGCGGTATATTGGGCGCGTGAACGTCTATCGGTTGACTGTCGGTGATCGGGGCAGGGTGGTGTTCCCTGCGGTGATTCGCCGCGCCTGTGGCATGCGCGACGGCGGTGAGGTGATCGTCACTGTCGGCGACGACGGGGTGGTCACACTGCAGCCGGCGGAGGCCCTCGCTCGGAAGCTGGAGGCCGCGCAGGCCGCTCTTGCCGCCGGCGATGGCGTCGAGGATCTGCTTACCTGGCGATCGTCCACCGACGCTGCGAGCGCGGACCGTCTCGAGCGTCCCGTGTTCGACGAGGCCCGCTCGGCTGAGCGTGGAAGGGTCGCGCTCGAGAAGCTCGGCCTCGCGTGACCGAACCGCGCGAAGGGCCGGTGCTGGA
>CAINGG010000488.1 GCA_903848435.1 uncultured Actinomycetes bacterium
CCGAAGCGCTGTCGGATGTCGTGGTCATCCCGCTGCCGGCCGATGATGGCCGCGTGCGTGAGGCCGTGTCGTCGCTGCGGGCCATGCCTCTGCTACGTGGTGATCGTGGCGGTATGGCATACGACATCGGCGGGCTGTGCGACCTCGCCTCTCGGGTAGGCGATGCCCTCCTAGCCGAAGGCGTGTCCACCATCGAGGTGAACCCCTGCATCGTGACGCGCACGCAATCGATTGCAGTGGACGCGGTGGTCCAGTAGGCCCTCGTCTCCGTGGTGGGGGCGGGTGCCCGGCTCTATGCTGGGTCCATGACGTCCCCGACACCCGTTGCACCGTTGCCCGCCGATGCCCTCGCCCGCAGCCTCGCGCCGTTCGGTGAGAGTCGCATGCTCCCCGTCGAGGCCTATACGTCTGACGACGTCTTCGCCTGGGAGCAGCAGACCTTCTTCCGGGGTTGGCAGTGCGTCGGCCGCAGCGATGAGATTGCCGAGCCGGGCATGCAGCGCGCTGACAAGGTGGGCGACACCACGGTGCTGCTCGTGCGCGGTGAAGATGGCGTGCTCCGGGCGTTTGCCAACACGTGTCGGCACCGGGGTCATGAGATCTTGCCGTGTGGGTCGTCAACCAAGGCGCGCGCGATCACCTGCCCCTACCACTCGTGGTCTTACAAGCTCGATGGCGAGCTGTTCAGCGCAGCCGGCTACGGCGGCTTCACGTCGTTCGACATGGCGGAGTTCCCCCTGCGCCCGATCACTGTCGAGGAGTGGCACGGCTGGGTCTTCCTCGACATCTCGGGGCTCGCCGGTCCGCTGTCTCGACACGTGTCGGGTCTGGAGGAGCGCATCGCGCAGTACACGCCGGAGCGCCTCGTCGTGCAGGGTCGCCACGAATACGTCATCCAGGCCAACTGGAAGATCGTCATCGAGAACTACCAGGAGTGCTACCACTGCTCGTCCATCCATCCCGAGCTCTGCCAGGTCAGCCCGCCCGAGAGCGGTGAGAACTGGGCACCGAGCACGGGTGTGTGGGTCGGCGGCTGGCAGGATCTGCGCCCGCACGCCGTCACGATGTCGCTTGACGGCCACAGCGACGGCGTGTTCATCCCCGGTCTCAATGAAATCGAGCAGCGTCGTATCGATTACATCGGGATATTCCCCAACCTGCTCGTGAGCCTGCACCCCGACTACATCATGACCCACCGCATGGTGCCGCTGTCACCGCGCGAGACCTGGGTGGAGTGCCAGTGGGCGTTCCCGCCCGAGGCGCTCGAGAAGCCCGGCTTCAATCCTGCCTACGCGATGGACTTCTGGGACATCACCAATCGCGAGGATTGGGGTGCGTGCGAGTCGGTACAGCGCGGTCTCGACAGTGGCTTCGCCCAGCCCGGACCCCTGTCGCCTGACGAGGACGCGATCTACCAGTTCGTGACGATGGTGGCGCGCGGTTACCTCGGCCAGCCGCTCGCCGCCGTGCAGGAGCCTGCAACCGCGTAGGCGTCTCACCCCGTCCCTCCCCGGACTTGTCGCCTTCCGCCGCGTATGCGGCCCCCGTAGTCGCGGTAGAGGGCGACAAGTGGCGTGTCAGGGGCGGATGAGGTGGTCGATCGTGCCGAGAAACTCGCCGGGGTGGTAGAGAGCTTCGTCGTACAGGACACGGACGAAGGTGCGTCCGGCCCTTTCTAGGTCGTGCTGGCGGCGCTTCTCATCGGCTAGGTCCTTCGCGGATGCGTACTTGCCCATCCCGTCGGCTTCGATGAGGAGCCGGAACGTGCCGGGTGCGTCTCCGGGCAAGTCGAGGCCCATGTCGGCTCTGTAGTGACGCCCGCTCGCTCCTATAACGGGCACCTGCAGATGTGGAGTGGGCAGGTGTGCCGCCACTAGGCGCCCGCGCACCATGCTCTCAAGCGGGCTCTCCGCGAGCGGATCAGCGAGGGGAATGGCACGACCCACGGCCCGCATCCCGTTGCCGGAGCGACACTCGTTCCAACGGCTGATGAGGGCTTCCTCCGCTGAGCTTCGGGTGAGGCCGTGCTCCATAGCGATGCGCAGTCCGGCATCGAGGGGAATGAGCGCAAGGTGCAGTGGGCGCCCGCGTGCGAGATCAATGGCCGTTCTCAGCGGATCGGTGACGAGTTGCCCGGTGGGACCGGCGGTCACGTGGCCGTCAGGGATGAACCACCTCCGGGCCACCACCTGCTCCTCGTGTCCTCGTCGGCCGGACGCGCCGGCGAGGAAGCTGACTTCGACGACGTCGGGTGCTACCTCGTATGCCGGTGGAAGGGGTATCCCCCAGATCGATGCAGCCGTTGAGCCGCATGCCAGGAGGCCTGGGTTCCGCTTCAGCAGTGCCGTCAGCCGAGCCTCATGCGCCTGGGCGGCATCGATGACCGAGTAGAGGCCGCGGGCCACGCGTTGAATGATTCCGGCGCTGCACGCCCTTTCCACGCGGTCGCGGGAGATTCCGATGGCCTCCGCTTCGCGGAGGCTGAACGGCGATGATCCGAAAGCCTGGGCCAGGAGGGAACCCGTGGTGCGAACACGGATCGACGTACGCGAATGTGGGTGATGAGAAATCTGCCCGGGGCCGATGACCATGCTCGCACCCTGGGGTGCCAGCCAGGTCAGGAGCTAACGCCGTCAGTCGTTGTGCACACCTTGCCGCGTGACCCCCTGTGGACTTGTCGCACTGCACCGCGATGTAGGGGGTGAAACTCGCGGCAGGAGGCGACAAGTGCGGGGATTGGGTCAGAGTGACGGGTTAGCCCAGCGCGCCGGGTGGCAGCAACTGCAGGGCCTCGGGGCGGCAATGGACCGTCACCTTCTCGCCGGCGGAGTGCTGACCGGCCCGCTCGCTGGGACGGCGCACGACGAGTTCCTCTCCAGTGCTGAGAGTGACGAGGATGTCCGTGGTCGGGCCCTGGTACACGACGCGGGCAACGACGCCATCGATCGTGCCTTCTTCCTCTTCCGTGGTCTCGAGGAGCAGGCGCTCGGGACGGATCACCAGCTTCACCGGCGTACCCGCCGCCACGTCACCCCGGCACGTGAGGGTCTGGCCGCCGATGCGGACCGTCGAGCGGCCATGGCCTGCTGGACCGACCACGTCGACGTCGAGGATGTTGGCGCTGCCGAGGAAGTCGGCGACGTAGGCGGTGGTGGGGGAGTCGTAGACCTCGGCGGGAGTGCCGACCTGCTCGATGAGCCCGCCGGCCATGACAGCCAGCCGGTCGGACATGGTCAATGCCTCTTCTTGGTCGTGCGTGACGTAGATGAAGGTGATCCCGAGTGATTCCTGGAGTGCCTTCAGCTCGATTTGCAGCGTCTTGCGCAGCTTGGCGTCGAGCGCACCGAGAGGCTCATCGAGCAGCAGCACGCGCGGACTGAGGACGATGGCGCGCGCCAGTGCGACGCGCTGCTGCTGGCCTCCGGACAGCTGTCCGGGCTTGCGCTTGGCGAACTGGCCCATCCGCACCATCTCCAGTGCCTCGCCCACCTTGCGCTTGGCGTCAGCCTTGCCCACCTTCTGGTAGCGCAGGCCGAAGGCCACGTTGTCCTCAACGGAGAGAAAGGGAAAGAGTGCGTAGTTTTGAAAGACGGTGTTGACCGGTCGGTCATTGGCGGGGATGCGAGAGACGTCGGCACCGTCGATGAGGATCTCTCCCGAGGTGGGCGTCTCGAATCCCGCGATCATCCGAAGCGTGGTGGTCTTGCCGCAACCGGAGGGACCCAGCAGGCTGAAGAACTCGCCCTCGGCGATGTCCACGCTGACTCCGCGTACCGCCGGGACATCGCCGTAGGACTTGTGCAGATCAACCACCTGCACGCGGCCGCCGCGCACCTAACGCCCCTCGCGGAACTGCTGCGGCATGACAACCCTCCCGGGCGATTCGTCTGAAGTCCTTGCCAAACCTTGAACGGTGGCTCAGTCTAGGCAGAGCCCGGACGCCGCCGAAGGAAGACGAGGTTTCAGCATGGTGGATAGGCCACATCGCCCGCTCTCTCGACGCCGGCTCCTCCAGGCTTCCGCCCTCGCAGTACCCGGCGCCTGGGCCCTGACCGCCTGCGCCCGCGATCAGCCGCTCGGGGGACCGTCGAGCGCGGCGACCTCAGCGGGAGGCGCCAGCAGTGGAGCAGCCTCCGAGCCGGCTCAGCTGCAGATCGCCTCGCCATCCAATCCCGTCAAGTGGCCGATCAACCCCGGCAATGAGCCGATTGCGAGTGGCCTGGAGCCCGAGGCCAATGCGACGCTGCGCGTCTACAACTATCCCGACGACCTCGACAAGGCGGTGGTCAAGGACTTCCAGAAGGAGTACGCCGACTACAACGTCAAGGTCGAGTACTCCAC